>NZ_JBOEFX010000078.1:0-33305 GCF_050633125.1 Lewinella sp. | reverse complement strand
GTTCAGCGGTGGCGTACTTTTCTAATTAACCACCAAATACAACAACCTTTCAAACAAGCCTTTCGGGAAATATATCTCTTAACACCAGCGGAGATAGCGACCGAAAACTACAGTAACCGAATGGCCAGTCATATTCTGAAGCAACACCAGTTCAACAGTTTGGCTAAAGGCCGAGGCTGGCGATATTCCCTCATGGGAGCTTTTGATGATGGCCGAGAAATGGAGACCGCATCCATAACATTACCGGCTTTTGATATCAAAGCTGAATATTGGTTAGCAGAGGTAAATGCAGATGATGCTTTTAACGAAACAGGGATATGGAATTATGTCAGTACTGACCAGGTAAGGTTTATCAACGCCAATACTAGCCAGGTCATTCCTCTGGCAGAAGTGCCCAAAATTGTATTGTCAGAGGTATTACGGGATGTAGATCTTTTTGTTGGTGTAGCCAGTGTAGGTAATGACCCCAACTGGGTAGATGGTGGCCTACAGGAACATCGAAATTACTGGATGAATTACTCGTTTGGGAACCTTTCCTCTATCGCTAACAACCGAAAAGAAGTTCTTGAAGGGCTCATTCCTCGTCTAAAAATCAGAGATATTGCGGAAGTAACCGATCGCTTTGTGGTGGTAAAAGGGAAACTACGTACCTACAAAATTCATATTGGCAGTACCAATATTTTGATGGAGCCAAATGATCAATACCTGTGTATTGTACCTGACCGTAAACAGCATAAGGGCCAGCAAGGTGTATTCCTTCCATTTTCGGGAGATCAAGGTTTGTCAGTTATTATCTCCAAGGCTCTCCTCTTAGCTGAGGATGATAAAATTACAGACAAAACCATTACCCGGCAGATTTTGCGAAAGTAACTACCTCCTACGATCCTCTGCCTTGAATGCGCCCCGGTTATGCAAGATCCATTGTGCTTCATCCAGGGGTGAAACGCCTTTGTAGGCCCGGATTTTCTCTTCGCTAGTAGTTGTCTTCTGGTAACCGTCCAACGTCAACTTCAAGCGGCCTTTGCCGGAGGTGGTTGCGCTGAATTTAATCCCGTAATCCATCGCTTGCTCAACAGGAACTTTGCCCGTAAGGACAAAGAAATCCCCCTCAAAAGTAGGGGAATTTATCTGAGCACTCATCTGGTTCATATCACTTGCGATAGCGCCTAACAACTCTTGGTGAGCTTTGATTTGAAAGGCATACATCGGCTCCAGCAAATCAGTATCTGCTTGCGCTAAACCGCGTAAAATGCCCATTGGGGTGGCCAGCAAAAAATCGCCAGGGTTGGAGTGCATTGTATGCTCTGAGCCTTCGATCAGCGTAATATTGATGTCGGTCACCTCCCAACCTTTTATCCCTTGTATCAACGACCAGGGCACCGCGCGTTTAACCTCATTTTGGTATTTCATGCTGATGTCGCTGGTTCTTACTTTAGAGGTGAAAGTAACTCCGCTACCAAGTGGTGCAGGCTCAATCAAGAAGGTCATGATGGCCCAACAGGGCTTGGGCATCCAATAACGAACATAGCCCTCGGCAGACTGCTTTGGTGTTTCTTTGTAAATGACCTTTGGCGGTAAAAATTCAGCAGCAATGCCAAACCGTTTGGCAAGGCTATCCTTCAAAACCTCTGTCTGGATTGGGCCCAGTATTTTCAGTTGAAACTCTCGTTCTTCCTTAAACCATTGGAAATCCAACTGTGGATCTTCCATGTTTAGAATTTCGAGCGCTTCGCCAAGCTTTTGGTAGTCTTTTTCTTCTTCCGCTACGGCTTGTACACTCAATACTGCTTGGTTGATGGTATTGAAACCTTCAGCAAATGTTGGCTGGCCCAACACATCACCGGCCAAGACCATTTCGGAAGTCGTCATGACTCCGATTTCGCCAGCTGTTAAGACTCCGACTTGTTCCAGCTTACCCAGTTTCTGCTGATAAATTTGATTGATTTTTAGGTCTTTCTCCAAATGTTGCGACCAAATTACATCCTTGCTCTGCAAATGACCACTATACAATCTTGCGTGTGCCAAACGGCCCAATTTAGCGTCATATTCTACCTTGAATACTTTTGCTGATGGTACATCCTCCTTAATTTTCTCAGGAACAAACAAAGTGGTCATGGTATCCAATAAAACATCGATACCCAAATCCATTTTTGCGCTACCAAACAAGATGCCGATCAATTTCTGAGCCTTAATTTGTGGCTTCGCTTTTTCAAAAACAGCCGCTAAATCATTCGTATTTCCTTCTAAATAATCCTCTAAAAAAGAGTCATCCAACTCTGCTAAATTCTCAAAGGATTTTTCAAAAACAGATTTAGTAAGATAAGGCTGTGCATCCATAAAATCGACGACGCTAGGTTCATCAGGCTGACTATTATCGCCATAATTCAAGGCGAATAAGCGAACCCCCAAATCTTTTTCAAAGTCTGTAAAAACTTGCTCCAAGTCTGCGCCGCTGCGATCTATTTTATTCATAAAAACCAGCATGGGCAACTGTCGTTCGCGGATGCTCTCCCACAAGTTTAACGTATGTGCTTGTACGCCTTCCACCGCAGAAACCACAAGAACGACTACGTCTAATACCGATAAAGCCCTGTCTACTTCCGCAGAAAAATCGATGTGCCCTGGTGTATCTACTAAATTCACCTGCATGCCTTCCCAAGTAAAATCAACGGTGGCCGTTTTGATAGAAATGCCTCGGTCTTTTTCCATGGCCAAACCATCCGTAATGGCAGAGCCTTTATCCACACTACCACGATCTTGGGTAGCTCCAGCGGTATAGAGTAGGCATTCTGTCAGGGATGTTTTCCCTGCATCAACGTGAGCGAGGATGCCTATGGTTAGTGTTTTTTTCTGGGGCATAATATCAATTAGTCTGAGGCTTATCATTAACCTCACGGTACAAGGTAAAAGTATAGAACTTGGTACAGTGTCACATATTCCTCTCTCGCCAAGCCTGCGGTCCCACGCCTTGCCAGCGCTTAAACGCTCGCGAGAAGGCGCTAATATCGGCATAACTAAGTAAGTAAGCCACCTCGCTGATGCTTAGATCTGCACGCCGCAGATAGCTTAGCGCAAAATCCTGGCGAAGTTCTTTGAGGAGTTGCTTGTAGCTAGAGTTTTCTTCCTGTAGGCGACGCTGTAGCGTACGAGTACTTACATTTAGATAGCGGGCAACTTGCTCTACCGTTGGAAATGCTGGTTTTACCAATTGTACCATTGATTGTCGGACAGTATTTACGAAGCCTATTTTTTCGTCTATCTGAGCCGATTTCTGTTCGGCATGGGCAACTAAAATCCTAAGGAGTTCAAAATCAGCAGTAATGATGGGTTGTTCTACTTGTGACTGATGAAGGACTATTGCGATCTCTTCTTTTTTAAAAACCAAAGGTGCTTTGAAGACCCGCTGATACTCGGATAAAGCAGCGCCTGGTGCCCAGGGAAGATGCACCGCCCTTGGGTGGTATTGTTGCTGGGTGAGGGTCTGAAATTCGCGGAGAGTGAATACGAGAATACCTTCTGCGGTATGCCGATAAGCGAGGGGAGATTGCTGTTCCCAAAGCTTATTCTGCTGAAGAGACACCTTGTAATAACCTCCTGCTTTTTCGAGACGCATGGGCAACTCGCTACAGCCCAGGTTGGCAAACTCGCAACAGTATTCCAGGGCTTGCTTTACGGTCGCAGAGGTTTGAGTAATCTGCCCGATGAGGCCCGCTGCGGAAAGGCTTAGTCCCTCTCCCATGTGTAGCCCAAGGCAGGGATCTTCCGTCTTGGCTGCTGCTGCTTCGATTATCGAATTATAGACCTCTCGGCTCAATACGCTGTCGGGAGCACTCAAAGCAGCCTCAGACTGGCTACTGAGGGCAATCAGGTGCTGATAATCTGCGCCCTGCCGGGCCGCAAAGGTGGCTACATTGAGTACAAATTTTCCATTAAAGGCCATGCTCAAAGGTACACATTCTCTTCTTTGGCGCGAAATGACAACAGGCTGGCAGTTTCGGTCAAGCCACAAAAAATTCGTTACCTGATCTTTGTTCTAACAAAATCAAGAACAATGAAAACCATCACGACCTCCATCATTATCGATGCCCCTATTGCTACCGTTTGGGCAATTTTGATGGATCAGGAAGCTTACCCTCAGTGGAATCCATTTATCCAAAAGCTCCAAGGCGATCTTACGCCTGGTAATACCATCAAAGCAACGATCCAAGCTCCGGGCCAGAAAGCAATGACCTTTACTCCTGTGGTGAAGACGAACCAGCCGGAACGGGAATTTCGCTGGCTTGGCCATCTCTTTTTCCCTGGCCTTTTTGACGGTGAGCATTATTTCTTGCTGAAAGACTTGGGTGGGGGGCAGACGAAGTTCATCCACAGCGAGCAGTTTAGTGGCATCCTTTCCGGCATTATCCTGAGGATGATCGGGGAGAATACTAGGGCTGGTTTTCTAGCAATGAACGAGGCGCTAAAGGCGCGGGCAGAACATCTAGAAAGCTAACATTCTACTTGGGGCCAGCCGGCACCAAACAGGGGAAGTTTTTCAGGTTTCGCGTGCTTTAGCTCGCACTTTGTAGAGGCCGAAAACAGCGCACGCTAAAGTACACGGAACCTACTCGAAAGTGCGCAGGCCAACAGGCCGGAGCTCGGGGTGCGGAGCAACCAAGGACAATGGGATGGACGGGAGTGATAGCGACCAAACAGCCCGGTGCCAAGGTACGAAGGCATGGCCCCAAATAACATTGCTAAACCCTTGCTAAGTATTGCGCAGAAAATAAACTGCGATTTTACTCAAGTTTTCCAAATAGTTAAAATGCTTAAAATGAAGCGCTTATTTAACTATTATGAAAAACAAACCACGAAGTAGCCGCAAAGCGAATCGCTTTTTATTTTCGTGCTGTTCCTAAAGCACCACTTCTGCCACAAAGAAACCGATATAAGTGCCCAGTCCAGAGCCGAGGGTGCCCACCAGAATAGACGGCAGAATAAGGTCGGTACGATTTAGGCTTTTGGCCAGGGCCATCGCAGAGGAAGCTCCTCCAACATTGGCCTGACTGGCGATGGATACCAGGTCCCAATCTTGCTTGAGTACGCCGCCAAATAGATAAATGAGCAGGCCATGAACCAAGACAATGGTGGTCGTAAAGATGGTGATTGTCAGGGCCATTTCGCCGATCTCTCCGAGGGCCGCTAGTTCGCAAAAAGCACCAATGACCGCCAGGAACAAGTAAACGAAAAACAGCCCCAAGAGCTTTGCTCCGCTGATCTTTTGGATGGTAGAAATTTGTGCTAGCACCAAAGCGATCGTCGTGAGAATCAGGATAGAAGGTATAGCCACGCCGTAGCTTGCCAGTAGGTCGGTTAATGCTTCGGATGCCCAGAGTGTACCTGCGCCTAATGCGAGTAACAGGCCCAACTGCATGGGGTCTATATTTTCGTCCTCGCTTTGGATGGCCGTTATTTCTTCGGCTGTAAGTTCCTGATGGCCAGAAAGTTGACTGCGTGGCCACCAGCCCTGGAGTAACTTGGGAATGAGGAGCGTAGCGATCATCCAAATAGCCGTGAGGATGTTATCGACAGCAACGGTGCCAGCGTAGAGGTTGCCTTCTGCCATCATATTGTATTCGATAGCGATGGCGTTGAAATTGACGCTACCGCCGGTGTAGGTGCCAGTCATCATACCTGCCAGGGCGCGGTAGCTTTCGCCCAAAGCACTACCGCCGCCTACTAACCAAACGGCAAAAACCGCTCCGATAGCAGTGCATAAAGAACCGATGACAAACATCAATAGCATGGGTAGCCCAGCTTTTTTGAGTTCGCCAAGGTTGACGCCCAACAAAAGGAAGAAAATAGAGATGGGCGCCACGTAATGAAAGATGCCGTCGTACAATTCGGAACCCTGCGTAGCCGAGGGAATGATGCCCAAGTTTGCCACCACTGCCGTGAGTAAGATGACCAACAGTGTGGTGCCCAAATACCGCAGTACTGTATGCCGGTTGAGCCATTCGCTGATGACAATATTCAGGGCTAAAACGGCGAGAATAGCGAGGGGAGCTTGCATGAAAAGTGAATATGGATGGAAGAAAGGAGGTAAGATAGCGCTTATGTTGTGAAAATGTTCGTGGCGCTCACGGCAGTGCTCGTTCCTCGCGGGGGTGCTTTTCCGATAAATCGGAATTGCGGGGGTGTTCGTTAACACTCACGGTTGTGCTCGTTTCACTCGCGGGGAATGCCAACTATTCTAAGTAGTAGACTTTGGAGAATAGTTTATCTACTTTTCCATTTTCATTCGTTGGAAATACCTTGAGTTTCCTCCTGTCTAGAAAATCAATATCAAAACCCAAGATTACACTGTAGTCAACAACAATAGCGTTGATATTCCAGTCTATATAAGCAGGGGTAAGCGGATACCTATTAGATATTCTAGACGTATCATGCATCATGAATTTATCGTTTTGAGAGAGCCATAGCCCTGAAGAGGAATTCATTATCGTGGGTCTTATCCAATCTTCCACCCTCCCTATTCTCTTAGAACTCCATACGCCACTTTTAGCTATAGCGTAAATAGCTGTGGTCTTACTAAAAGTGATTTCTTCCCTTTTCTCATTATTCAAGTTATATACCTTGATGCTTTTGCTATAAATACCTGAAAGCTGAAACTTCAAAATCTTTTCCGGACCATCGATGATCAGAAAAAAACTGTTTCCTAGTTGCCTAACAGACCATAAACCTGTATTGATAAATTCATCCTCTTTTGTTGTTCGATTTATAAGACAAATCTCCTCTTCATAAAAGGAAACGCTGTAGTTAGAATCATCTATTGAAAAATGGAATGTATTTCCTTCAATCACTTCTAGCAATTCGAAGTATTCAACATCCAAAACAATATCGACCGCAGATACGTATCGATATTCAGCTTCACCAAAATAGTGGTTGAAAAGATTCCCTCCTAAATGATCAAAATCTGCATTGAGCGTATCTCCGTCAACTATTGCATAGCGACTGTAGTTTTCTTCATACAACTTAAACTTTATTGCTGCCGCTGGTGATAGAATACACCCCTGCCACAAAGGAATAACTTCAAGAGAATCTTGGCTAAAAACCAAAATTTCGTCATTATCAAAATGATAATATTCTCCTGTTCTTTGATTCTTTTCTAGAGCCTCTAATCCTACTAAGATTCTATCATCATCGCTTGTACAGGCGTTAATCAACAGGAAAAATATAAGTATAAAAGCGCCCTTTCTTAGATTCATACAACTGTTTTGTAAAAACTGCACAGATCACAGATAAAGCCCTACCCCTTCTCCAGCACCTTCCGCAACGTCTCCAAATACGTGGCCCAGCAGAAGCTGGTACGGCGAAAATGATCGTTGATTTTTTCCCAACTGGTGTGTGCAAAACGTACTGTAGTCATTCCGTCTTCGCCTTCTGTTAATTGAAAATGGAGCTGTGTGGGTGTCCAGTCGGTGTCGGCGTTGGTCATTTGCCAGCTTATTTGTGAGGGGGGCGTGACCTCTACGACTTTCGCGCGCCAATCGTAATCTTTGCTGAAGAAAAACTGGTATTCTGCGTCTAATGATGGTTGTCCAGCAGCTTTGGTGGTCCACCAGGAACATAATCCATCGGGGGTGGTAATGGCTTCGAATACACGCTCAGCGGGAGCGTTAATGGTAAGCAGGTGGTGGATACTTGGCATGATTGACAATTTGGCTCTTTTCAAGATACGCTTTTTCTGTAATTTTAGGACTTCGTATTGCGTAGAAAAAAAAAAGTACAATTTCCCTTAAAGACAAATAACGACTTATGCGACTACTGCTACTTCTTGGTTTTACAAGCATCTGCCACTTGCTCATGGCACAGACGATACAAGTCCTCCCCTATCTTCAAAAAGCAACGCCCAACAGTATTCATGTACTTTGGGAAACCGACGAGGGAGAAGAAAGTGCCGTGGAGTGGGGCTTAACCACAGCCTTAGGAAATACAACCACTGGCAACACCACCTCCACCAGCAACGACACACGTATGCACGACGTGCAATTAACGAGTTTGGAACGGTTTACCACCTATTACTATCGCGTAAAAACAGGGAATGCAGTATCGGAAGTTTTTAGTTTTAAAACGCCGCCTTTTGCCAGTGATAATGAATCGTTCAGATTGCTCGCCATGAGCGATATGCAACGCGACGGCAGCCAACCGGATAAGTATAGAGAGGTTGTTCAAGACGGCGTACTCCCATACTTAAGCAGTCACTTTAGTGAGACTTTAACCGATGAGTTGGCGCTGGTTATGATTCCAGGAGACCTTGTAGAAAATGGTAATGTTTACAGCCAATGGAAAGATCATTTTTTTACACCAGCGCAGCCGCTCCTCAGCCGTATCCCTGTCTATCCCGTACCTGGAAATCATGAGAACGATTCGGACTATTTTTTCCAATACTTCAACTTGCCCGAGAATGGCAGTGCAGGATCGGAAGAACATTGGTGGTACCATGATTATGGAAACCTCCGTATCATCGNNCCTTACACCACTGAGGAACAACTCAATTGGCTGACAAATGTCTTGGCGATGAGTTGTGAAAACGAGGACATTGATTTTGTCTTCGCACAGCTCCACCACCCTCACCTTTCAGAATTATGGCTACCCGGAGAGTCCAACTTTACGGGCGAGGTGATCCAACGCTTGGAGGATTTCAGCACCGATTGTGGTAAACCGAGCATCCATTTCTTTGGGCATACACACGGGTATTCGCGTGGTCAATCGCGGGATCACAAGCACCTGTGGGTAAACGTAGCCACTGCGGGCGGAGCTATCGACCATTGGGGAGACTACCCGCAGGCAGACTATGATGAATTTACGGTTTCCCGTGATGAATGGGGTTTTGTTACCGTGGACGTCACTGCTGGCGAGGAGCCACAATTCACCCTCAAAAGAATCAGTAGAGGCAACGAGGCCAACTTTCTGGACAATGTGCTGGTAGATAGCCTGACGGTCCGCAAAGCCAACCGGGCAGTGAGTCAACCAACGGCCATCTTCCCCAACTTTGACCTTGTTTCTCCGGAATGTGTCATTCTGAAGGCGGGTGAATTCGCTTCCAGCACACCCGAGGCTACCCACGGGCAAAGTCACTGGCAAGTTTTCAGCGATTGCGACGACCTCACAGCCCCCGTTGCTGAACGTTGGAAAAGCTACCAAAATCTCTACTTCTACGAAGACACCCAAGCCGGAGACGACCTCACCGACGAGCGTATCACCGGCCTCACCCCTAATACGAACTATTGCTGGCGCGTACGTTACCGCGACCGGGAGCTCAACTGGAGTGAATGGTCAAGTGTTGTGCCTTTCGCTACTGGCGGTTCTTCTTTTTCTGACAATTTATTGCTCAATCCTGGTGCAGAAAGCCTCCTACAATATTGGAATACCACCGAAGGTATTGCAGAAGCGCTGACATCGGGAGAATGCGACGGCATTGCTCCACATAGCGGCACCTATTACTTTACGGTAGGTGGCCTGTGTGAAGAAAGCCCTTTTGCTCGCAGCAGCCAGGAAGTCAACGTTGTCGCCTTTGCTGATTCTATTGACACGGGTAACTGGCAGGCTAACTTTGGCGGCTATCTCGCTAATTATGGAGGCAGCGACCGCCCCGCTCTCTACTTGCGTTTTTTGAATGAAGCCGGGGCCGTACTTGATTCTACCTCAGAATTTTCACATTTGGGCAACAACTGGACGCTGGTGGATCAATTTCACAACCTTCCTGCGCAAACCAGGCTGATCGAGTTTGTGCTCACCGGCACCCGCAACGCAGGTACTGATAACGACAGCTATTTCGATGATCTATTCTTGCGGTTAGGTAACAGTACTGGCGCTTGCTCAGAATACATCACGGGCAATTCTTCTGTATCTCCTCCTGCGGAAGTATTGCAGGTAGCGCCCAACCCTTGGTCGAATACTTGCCGGATACTATTGCCGGATACAAACGCAGACGCCATCGAACTTTACGTGACCAATGATATTGGCCAAAAGGTTCCCGTTCGTTTCACCCAAGAGGGCAATCAGCTCTTATTGGAGCGAGCCAACCTTCGTGCAGGAATTTATTTCTTTAGCGTAAAGCAAACTGGAGTACTTATTGGAAGTGGGCGGTTTGTGGTGGAATAGGTGAGGCTTCAGGTGCTGGGTGCGATTTTCAGTGCAAGGTTCGGATTTAGGTGCGGGGTGCGGTGAATACTTCGATTTTGCCGTAGGCATTCCTACGAAGTAGGCTTCCTATTTCCGACTTTAGGTGCGAGGTGCGGCCATAATCTACGGTTAGGGTGTAGATTTAGGTGCGGGGTGCATGTAGGCTAACCCTTACACCTAGAGTGTGCAAACTGACGATAAAAGGAATGTGACGCTTTTGGGCGTACATTCACAACCCCTTCAGTCGCTATAGGCTTGCCGCAGGCGATGCACCCTCTAGCTCCCTCTCTTTTGACAGAGGGAGAACCTGCGACACCTAAAGTGCTGATTTTCAAAATATTCCGATAGCTCTTCTAGTATAATTTGGTGATTTAAAAAGCCCCTCGCCTAGTCAGGGAGGGGTTGGGGTGGATCGTGAATACAAGCTGAAATTTGTCATACCTAATATCATACCAGATTGAACACCCTGTCTTACACTTTTCCAGGGTGCAAAATTTCATCTTCTTAAGTGCATAAAACAGATCAGCCGCTTGCTTTCCGAAGAAAACAAGCGGCTGATTTATTCCTTGAATATCACATTATTAATTAATCTTCTGCGCGGCCAATTCAGGATTCAATAGATCATAGAATTGATTCAACTTAGGCAGAATGATAATCCGCGTACGGCGATTGGTAGAGCGACCGGCAGCAGTATCGTTGCTAGCCAGAGCGTTGTATTGACCACGACCAGCAGCAATCAGGCGATTAGGGTCTACACCGTGGTTAAGCTGCAACGCACGCGCTACAGAAGTCGCACGAAGAACACTCAGGTCCCAGTTGTCTTTCACACAGGCACTGCTAATCGGCACATTGTCGGTATAACCTTCTACCATGATTTCCATATCAGGACGAGACTGTACGATTTGGGCAATTTTGCCGAGTACCTCCGTTGCTCGTGCGGTAATATTGTAGCTACCACTTTCGTAGAGCATTTTATCCGACAAGTTGATAAACACCACAGTTTTGTCAACTTGAATCTCCACATCATCGTCTTCGATACCTTTGGCCAACACTCCTTTGAGGTTAACTGCCAGCGCCAGGTTGATCGAATCCGCTTTCGTTTTTGCTAATTGAAGCATACGGATATACTTGTCTTTGCCATCCAACTGAGACAGGGTTTCAGAAACGTTGTTATTGGCAGACTGTGACAATACAGTCAGGTTACTCAACTGTGCTGCCGTAAGATCACGTTGCGCTTGGATGTCTTTGACATAGTCTTGCAATTGCTGAATCTGGGCAGAACGGCCTTCCAGCAAAGCAGTAAGGCGCACTCTTTCTTGTTCACAAGTATTAAACTGGTTGCTCAATCTACTAATATCAACAGCACATTGTTCCTCCATCTTGGCTGCCGCATCCAGCTCTGCCTGTAGGGCATCATATTGCTTTTTGCTTACACAGGAAATCAACAATGGCAACACAGCAAACATCACCAACAGACTTTTCATAAATTTCATAAGGACTCTGAATTTTGGGTGGTTGTTAGAGTAATCTAAAACATATCACATTAGACAATCATTGGAACAAAACGTCACTATAAATTGTGCGTTTTGTCCCAATATTTTTTCATTACTTTCATCGGATTATTTCCGAATCAACGGCAAGCGCACTTGCGATGGATACTTCGCAGAATGATGTACCTTGTTATGAGCTACAACGCCTTTTGCTTCGTCATAATTATTGCCTCCTGTGTTTAAATTTCGCTCAAATCGAGGGAAGTTACTACTAGATACTTCTATTCTAATCTGATGCCCTTTGGCGAAATAATTACTGGTCGAAAGTGCTGTAAGGTCTACCTTGTACACCTCGCCTTCTTTCATAAAAACTTCCTTATCGTAGCCTTCGCGGTAACGCACTCTCTGGATCGTCTCATCCAGGTTGTAAGCGCTGCCGTCAGGGTAAACATCGATGAGCTTAAGTGTAAAATCGGTGTCTTTGGCGTCAGAGCTGATGTACAAAGTACACTCTACAGACCCCGTTAGCTCCACTCCTTCTTCAAGAGGTGGCGTACTGTACACCAAAATATCGTTGCGGGTTTCCATTTGCTGCTGGTCAAAAGATCCACCTTCTACGGCATTACCAGTACAACATACATTACCACCATACGACATGATTGGATTATGAGGATCGTAGGTAAAGCTGTCGGGACGATCCGTTTTAGGCATGGTCGTAGTCAGTTTGCCATTGCCATAAAGGCTATTAGCTCCACCTTCGCTATCCAGGTAGTAGGTTTCCAACTTCGAAGCTTCAGGTGGCCATTGTTTGGCGGTTTGCCACTTATTGCTCCCCATGGTGTAGTAAGTCACACGGGCTGTTTCTTCCAGAATATTATTCTCTTCGCCCTTCAGCCAATAATCAAACCAGCCGTAAATGAGGCCGTCATAATCGTAGCGAGCATCACCTACCGAACGTTCTCCGACAATGGTATTCTCGGTTGCGCGGGTATAGCGGCAGTGTAATGTAGGTGCAATAAACAAGTATTGATGATCGCGCACATCTGGAGTCGCATTCTCTCTGGCGTGGTTAAACAAAGCCAGGTTGGGCGTAATGGATACATCGTACCAGCTACAGAACCAGAAGCTAGGAACAGCCAAGACCATGTCATCATTATAAAGTCCACCAGCATACCAAGCAGGATCATTGGGCTTACGCTTGATCATATCTTCGTAAATACCCTGTGGGCCTTGCTGGTTTTCAATGATTTCGGATACGGGTAGGTGTGCCAGCCCTTCTTTCCAATCAACGCGGGGATATTCCGGCGACATATCGTAAAAACGTTGTAAGCGGCGCAGATCTTCCGAAGAAATCCCTTCCGGTAAGCGTGGCGCCATAGGGTCGTGCTGTACGGAATACAACCAGGCCGTGAAGAGCATTTGCTGTGCTCCGCCCCGGTACCAATTGCCTTGCTCGTAGATATCACCTACGCGGCCTACACCGGCACCATAGCCCATGGGTACCATTGCTGCGTGAGAGGGATGATCCAAGGCTGCTACGGCCATTTGCCACTCTGCGGTAGAAGAACAGCCATAGGTGCCAATCTTTCCATTACACCATTCCTGATCTTTCATCCAGCTAAAAGCATCGTATCCATCGGTGAGCGGCACGCCTAGGATATCCCATTTCCCTTCTGAAAAATAGCGACCGCGTTCGTTTTGCACCACATAGGCGTAGCCTCGCGACACGGCTTCGTAGGCCCTATCGTAAGTACGTGTACGTTCTTCACCATCACCGTAAGGATTGAAATTGTAAGGTGTCCGCGAAAAGATAACAGGTACTTTTTCACTGCCTTTAGGGCGGTAAATGTCGGTAGCCAAACGGATACCATCGCGCATAGGCATCATTACCTTTTGCTCGATTTCCGCAATCTCCGCCAGTTTTTGATAAGCACTTGATTCCTGAGCAGCAAGGCTGGTGCCAGCACTACAAAGTATTAAAAAGGCCAATAATTTTGAAATAACTTTACTCATGAGCGTTTTGGTTTGGTATGGTTTTGAGTCTTGAAAAACGAACCTGTCTACCCGACATAGCCAAGCAGCGGCTCCTTTTTCTTAAACGGTATTGAACTCCCGGAAGATAAATATTTTCGGGCAAAGATTTAGGGCAATGCAGTGAACTGGGGGGATTAGGTGATGAGTGGGGAGAAACGCCATCTCCTCTTTCATTTTTTCCTTTTCAAAGCATATATTCCACTTCATTACTAACTGACAATAGCCATGAAACCTATTTATCTATCCCTCATTTTTTTCACGTGCATTCTTTCTCCAGGCCTCACCCAAGTTGTAGACTCCACTTTTGGCGAGCCTTATTCTTTTGTGTCAGGTGGTTATGTTCCTGGTATGACAGGAAATGATTTTTCAGAAAGAGAGGATCGAGCGTACGCAATGCTTTTTTCAGACGACGGCAAAATTATTATGGCGGGTCACACTGCTGGCGAAAATGATAGTGACTTTGCCTTTACTCGTATGCTGGACAATGGTCAGTATGATCAAGAGGCAGGACCAGACGGTAAGGTACGGTTAGACTTAGGTTTGCAACGCGATTCCTGCCTGGCCGCTGTTCGCTACGGCTCCGATCAAATGTTGATGGGAGGCAGTGCGGAGCAAGCAGGGGAAGCCGGTTTTTCTGCCTTATTGATCAAAACAGACTTTGACGGCCAGCTCAATAGCAGCTTTGGAGAGGAGGGAAAACTATTTCTGGACTTACCAGGGCAACACGAGATGATCACCCGCCTGCATCCGCTTCCTGATGGTAAAATTATGGTTGCTGGCAATGTCTTCTACGGCCCTTCCTATCCTTATCCTGATTCTACCTCCATTTTTGTCGGCCGCTTATTGGAAGACGGCAATGTGGACGAGAGCTTTGGGAACAATGGATTCGTTTACAAAAGTCGCTACGCCTGCCCTTCTAGCATCCTGGGCGATCTAGTGGTGTATCCCGATGGTGCATTCCTCCTTACAGCGGAGACCTATTTTCCTTATCCCGGAATCCTGAATCCTCTTGGTCCTTGTGAACCCAGTATATACGTATCGCGCTATTTACCAGATGGAACCCTTGATATTGCTTTTGGAGAAGCCGGCACAACCGATGTGACTACAACAGCAGGTTGGGCAAAAGCACTGGGCATTTATGAAGATGGAAGAATTGTTGTGGCGGGGTTAACAACGGACTTTGGTACAGATCCGTACTTGACGTTTGTTGCCAGGCTCTTGCCGGATGGTACCCTTGATAGCACCTTCGCCAATAATGGTGTTTTTAGGGAATTTATATTTAGTCCTGATATTGACCCAGCCAACCCCGTCGACCTGGTGATGCTAGGGGATGAAGTATTGGTGGGCTTTAGTGCAACCGAGTATATTGGTTACCTTTCTTTTGGTGTCCTTTGTTTAAACAGTGAGGGACAACGCAATACCAATTTTGGAGGGAATGGCATTTTCACTTATCATAATACTTATGGCTGGGGTACACATAAAATTAACCAAATACAATTATCAGCAGACCAGCAAAGCTTATATTTTACGGGCAGCTATAAGTATCAAAGTGATATGCTTATCTGCAAACTAAATATAAGTGATAATATGGTGGCTGTGGACGCTGGTTTCTACAACAAGCAAGAAGTTAAGCTCTACCCCAATCCACTAAAAGCGGGAGAGCTACTGCATATTGAATTGCCTGGCCTTAGTGAAACAAGTGGTGACTTACTCCTTCAAGTATACGACAGTAGAGGCTCGCTGGTGATGCACCAGAAAACAGATGCCTATGCCTTAGCCGCAGGTCTTTCCTTGCCAGTACGCAGCCAGGGTGTTTATTTTATAGAGGTATCCAATGAGGAGGGGCGTTATTCCGGGAAGGTGCTGGTGTTGGATTAGGCATTAGCTGATTTTATCCCAAAACCTGGAATAATCTTTTTACCTTGAAAAGTGCTTTCCTAAAGTGAGAATTACTGGCAGTTTAGGAAGGTAAAACCATCACAAAACCTAACCAACATGCCTGACAAAAACATCACCAAAGAATACAGCAACGGAGAGATTACCATCGTCTGGAAACCCGCGCTATGCGCGCACTCCGAAAAGTGCTGGAACAAGAACAAAGGTGGGCTCCCTTCCGTCCTCGACCCCCAAAAGCGCCCATGGATCAACCCCGAAGGTGCTAGCAGCAAACTCACTATGCAACACATCGACCGATGCCCCAGTGGCGCATTGAGTTACTTCAACAACGATGATCAAAACCAAAATACGGCTAATACCGCCGCAGTAACTCCTATCACTGTTTCTCCAAACGGTCCTTTGATCATCAAAGGCCAAATTATCATTGAACACTTGGATGGTCGTCAAGAACAGCTGGCGAAAACCGCCCTCTGCCGTTGTGGTGCTTCCCAAAACAAGCCCTTTTGCGATGGCAGTCATCACAAAATCAATTTCCAAGACGCATAAAACCAAATCATGCAAGACTTAAACATTCAAATGGAAGAAGGCGAAACCGGCGGCCGCGCATTTATCGAAGAGCGTAGAGAACTGCTGGCCGAAATGACCTACTCCAAAGCTGGCGATAGCCTTATCATTATTGACCATACCGACGTTGCTGCATCTATGAAAGGCCAAGGAGTCGGGCGGCTTTTGCTAGACGTCATTGTGGCGATGATTCGTAGACAAGGGAAGAAAATAATTCCGCTTTGCCCTTATGCAAAGAGTGTCTTTGATAAAGATCCGAGTATTAGGGATGTGCTGCAGGGGAGCTAAGTTGGACTTTGCCGCAGGCACGATCCTTATTTGGGGCTATAGCGTCCAATTTGATGATACTAAGGAGTGTCGCACTTTGGGGCCTGTATTCACGCCCCACCCTCTATTTCCCTCCCTTGTAATGGAGCGAGGACTTGCAATGTATAAAGTGTTGATTTTGATCGTTTTTTAGTTGTTTTTTTGACCATGATGATAATATGCGAAAGCCCCTCGCCTGACAGGGAGGGGTTGGGGCGGGTCGTGAACGCGAGCCAAACAAAAATTAAAAAACGAAATATCTCAACTATATGCTTACCTTTGTGGTTTATTACTAGATTCTCTGACAATTTGTGAGATTGCATTTCAGGGAAAATTTACTTTAACAACAAGTTCGTGGCCAGTTAAATTCGGCCCAACTTTCAATACTTTTCCCTACGGTTTGTCATCCCTTCTCAACGGGCCACTTCTCCAGCCGATAAGACTTAAGTGCAAAGGTATTGAGCCATTTTAACGATAAATGACATTTAATTCTCTGGGGATTATTGACCCCATTCTGCGTGCTCTTGAAGTAAAAGGGTACACAAAGCCTACTCCTATTCAGGAACAAGCTATTCCAATTTTACTTGAAGGAAAAGATTTATTGGGCTGTGCGCAAACCGGTACTGGTAAGACCGCCGCTTTTGCTATTCCAATTATCCAACAGCTTTGCGAAGCACAACTTGATGGCCCTTATGTCATCAAAACGCTCGTTGTAGCTCCTACTCGGGAACTTGCCATCCAGATCAACGATAGTTTTCGGGATTACGCCAAGTTCACGGACTTGCGCACTACCGTTATTTTTGGTGGTGTAAAGCAGGGCAAGCAGGTCGAAATCCTACAAAAAGGGGTTGATATCTTGGTAGCTACCCCTGGTCGGCTACTGGATCTGATGAACCAAGGTTATATCAGCCTCCGTGATGTTGAATTCGTTGTATTGGACGAAGCTGACCACATGCTGGATATGGGCTTTATCCATGACATCAAGAAAATTGTGGCCAAACTGCCGGAAAAACGGCAATCTCTTTTCTTCTCGGCCACTATGCCTCCTGCTATTTTGGATTTATCCAGCAAGATTTTGGGACGCCCGGAAAGAGTGACCATCAAGCCCCAACAGGCTACTGCCGAAAAAGTAGAGCAGGCTGTGTATTTCGTTGCTAAAAAGCAGAAACGCAAACTTTTGCTCCACCTTATTCAGGAAGAAAAAATGGACTCCGTTTTAGTCTTCTCTCGTACCAAGCACGGTGCCAACCGTATTGTTAAAGACCTGATCAAAGATGGTATTGGAGCTGCTGCGATCCACGGCAACAAATCGCAAACGGCCCGCCAAAAAGCATTAAAAGAGTTCCGTCAAGGGAAGGTACAGGTGCTCGTAGCTACAGATATTGCCGCTCGCGGTATTGATGTAGATGAACTAGCCTTTGTCATCAACTTTGACTTGCCTAACGTCGCTGAAACTTACGTTCACCGTATCGGTCGTACTGGCCGAGCGCAGGCGAGTGGTATTGCCATCTCTTTTTGCGACCAGGAAGAAAGAGCGTACTTGCGCGACATTCAACGCCTGATCAAGCAGGATGTGCCTGTAGTAACGGATCACCCTTACGTAGACGATGGTACACAGGAGGTAAGTCCACCTTCTTCCAATAACCAACGCTCACGCGGAAACGGAGGTAGCAACCATCGTCGCCGTGGCCAGGGCAATGGCTATTCAGGAGGAGACCGATCTGGTGGAAGTCGTTCAGGCGGCGGAAACCGTCGGAGGTCTTCTAGTTCAAGGCAGCATAGCTAGAGCTAGCTTCGCTTTTTGAAAGACTACAACAGGGCAGGTACTTCGGTACTTGCCCTGTTTTGTTTTATCAAACTTCCTATCTTTGCAGCAAATTTAGACATCATGAATCGCAAAGCTTTGTTTCAGCTTATCAAAGAACGTAAATCCTTCCTCTGTGTAGGCCTCGACCCCGACCCTGCTCGGCTGCCTAAACACTTGGGCGAAGGCCCTGCCGCCGTCTATCGTTTCAACCAACAGATTGTCGATGCGACCAGGGATTTGTGCGTAGCCTACAAGCCAAACACTGCTTTTTACGAAGCAATGGGGCCACAAGGCTGGGAAGTGCTCCATGCGACTCTCGAATACATTGGAGACGATCACCTCAAGATTGCCGATGCCAAACGGGGCGATATTGGCAACACCTCCAAGATGTATGCGCGAACCTTCTTTGAAACGCTTCATGCCGATGCGGTGACCGTCGCTCCTTATATGGGAGAAGACTCCGTAAAGCCCTTTCTCGACTTCCCTGAAAAATGGGTCATCCTACTTGCGCTGACCAGCAATATGGGCAGCCAGGACTTCCAGTTCACCCCACAGGAAGACGGACAGCCGCTTTACGCTAAACTGATGACCAAAGCGCAGGAATGGGCAAGCCCCGACGAGCTGATGTTCGTTTGTGGTGCTACGCATCCTGAAAAGTTTCGCGAACTCCGACAGCTGGCCCCCGATAGTTTCTTCCTGGTACCGGGCATTGGTGCCCAAGGAGGTGATTTGGCTGCTGTTGCCCGTCATGGTATGAATGACCATTGTGGCTTGTTGGTCAATTCCTCGAGAGGTATCATTTACGCAGGAAACGGTGAAGACTTTGCAGCAGCAGCTCGCAAATCAGCCCAGGAATTACAGCAACAAATGGTAACAGCATTGGCCACCTATCTGCCCTAAACAACTTTTTAAAACAAACACAACAACAATATGAAAACTACACGTAATTACGCTTCTTTACTAATCCTTCTATTCTTTGCCTGTACCAGTTGGGCACAGATGGACGCCGAGTTAAAAGAACAACTAACGGCCTACCAGCAGCAATTAATTGAACGGTCTTTCGATGCAGCAGTAAATCAGCTACATCCAACCGTTTTTCAGGTAATCCCCACTACCCAGTGGGTAGATGCCCAGCAATCGAAAGTCAATGAAGACATGGCCATGAGGACCACCAGTTTCCGGGTTGCTCAAAGCTCTGAGATGATTACAGACAACGGCCAAGACTACCTGCACCTCACCGCGCTCGAATACCTGGAGCTCAGTGTAGAGCAGGAAAATATCAGCAAAGACCAGGTCGTGATGAAAGAGATCATTGCCGGATTTGCGAAAACCTATGGGTCAGATAACGTCAAATTACTCAATGAAAAGACCATCTTCCTTCAGCGTGATCATCAATTTATTGCCGTAAAGGCTACCGAAGCTTCTGAATGGCAGTTGATCGACTTCCCCGATGCGAATCTTGATCTGGCTTACGGAATTGTTCCCCCAGCAGTATGGCAAGCCTTTTTTGGCGACCGCACCTTGTCGGACCAGCTTCCCTACCAACAGGCTTTACCTCAAGTAGCTGGTCGCTATTTCCAACTTCTCAAGGCAAAAAATTACGATCTCGTAGCTCCTTTAATTATCGCTCAAGAAAAAGCTACTGCTCCATTTTTACAAGCCTACAAGTCGTTTGACACCGAAGAGACCATGCTTGTTTTCCAAGGTTACAAAGTGGGTAATATCCAGCAGCAAGCTATCTCTGATGGCAAGCAACACACTGCTTTCAGTCTACAAATCACCATGGATGTAAAAATGAAGGCAGAAGAACCTGCGGAGGAAAAAGTGCTATTAATGAAAGCTCAGTTAGAGAAGATGTACCCTGATGCGGTAAGCTACAGCGAAGAAAATACAGCTTTTACCATCAATACCTACCTGTCTGTCTTGGCATCAGCAGACCAGCATAAAAACAATTGGCTCCTCCTTCCGGAAGATCCGCTGAACGGTTTGTCTATTCGTCAAAACATCAGCAAGGAATTGCAGCAGGCTATAGGGCTTGATTAATGAAATGCGAGGCTTGAATGTTAGAGTGTTTTAGCAATTTGGACACCAAGTCTCACCGGTACTAGGTAAAAAGTACTTCATATTCAGAAAGTACAGAGGAGTTAGTCTACTAAAGTGCAACCTCATCGGAGGTCAGCTCAAGTACCTCGGAGAGGTGCAATATTGGTAGTTCCAGCCCGTCCTTTACTCCTCTTCGACCTCGGATGAGGTCGCATATCCGGATATTACATGCTCTAAGCAGCTAAAAAAGTGATTTATCTGACTATTTGTACGAAACCCCATGATTTCTATTAGTGAAATCATGGGGTTTCGCTTTTGGCTATAAGTTGTGCAGTTCGTCAACACGGATTTTGATGACAATCAAAATTCGGGATGATTCTTTTTGTTTTACACCAACAAGTTTTACTTCTCTTCTGGCACAAAGCCTAATGAAACGCTATTGATACAATACCGCAACCCGGTAGGTGCAGGGCCGTCATCAAAAACATGGCCGAGGTGGCCATCACAACGAGCACATACAACTTCCGTACGAACCATGCCGTAGGCGCGATCTACGTGTTCTATAATGTAATTCGCCTCAATTGGCTCATAAAAGCTAGGCCAACCTGTTCCTGACTTAAATTTTGTTGCCGAAGAGAACAGCGGTAAACTACAAGCGCCACAAGTATAAACGCCTGTAACTTTATTGTCCCAATACTCGCCTGTAAAAGCACGCTCTGTACCTGCTTCCCGAAGCACATGATAGGCCTGTGGGCTCAACTCTTCCTGCCAGGCTGATGCGCTTTTTTCTATTTTTTCAACAGATGAAGGAAACTCCAAGTCTGCGGCCGTAGTGGTTGTCGTTTCTTTATCACTCGAAGGCTGCTGTTGCAATTGTTGGGCCTGGTTGCACGAGGTCAACGAGAAAAACATTACCAATGTGAGTAGGAGCTGATATTGATTGATCATAATGATTTTTATTTCCTGAACACTTTCCATCTACCAATGTTGCTTGGAAGCAAATGAATGCTGAGATAACGTCCTATTTGCGACGAATTCTCGGCTGGTTCCATTCTTCGCGCTGTGCGAATTCTACAATTTTACGAAGCATGGCCATTAGGCTAAGGAATACCAAATACCCTATCGCTACCACAATATAAATCCAACGATAGGAGCCGGCCTCACTCATGGTAAGAGATGATAACAAATAAGCGACCCCGCCAGCGACGGCAGCTAAGCCCAGGAAACAATAAATAGAAGTCCCCCAGTATTTCATCAGGTCTTTGGCGGTAACACTGATAACACTATTAAACACTGCAAAAAGTAACATAAACGAGGCGGCAGCCATCCACGGAAACCGCTGCGGAACCTCGGTGATTCCAATTGCACCGATAAGCTTTGCCAGCAAAGAAATAACGACAACACCTCCCAACGCAAAGGCTGCTTGGTAGATAGGGCTTATCGTTTTACTAAAAATTGAATCTGATTGATCATTCATAATGTACTATATATTCAACTGTAACAGTAAAGTTAGCACATTGTTAAATAAATCACATACCATTGATAGCTTCGACACCGGAGATGTGAGGCATCCGGCCTTTGATCGTTTGCTCAAGACCGGCCTTCATGGTCATGTATGACATGGAACAATTTTGGCAGTTGCCCAGCCATTTCACCTTTACGATATTATCGTCTGTGATGTCTACAACTTCCACGTTACCACCATCCGCAGCGAGGTGAGGACGGACGCTTTCCAGGGCAGCATCTACTTGCGCAATCATCGCTTCTTTTTCGGTAACCGACATAGCTTTTGTTTAAGACCTTGAGTATTGCGCAAAAAACAAATGGTGATTTTGTTTCGTGCTGTTCCTCTTAGTATTGGTCAAAAATTAAGTTCCCTCTTTCAATTTCGGTTTTTAGCTTGAATAAGCTCATCCCGACTTTTAGTACGGGATCGTTTATATCTTCACTAAAAACCGAAAGTCGGGAATTAATTATTCGACCGTTACTTATCGAGGAAAACAAAGTTAAGCATTTAAAGTTGATAAGCGTTGCTAAGCACTTTCTATTGCTGCATCTTTACCACTTGTGTGGGATCTGCCATTTCATTACGTAAAGCTACTTGGCGAACTACATTCTGCGCCACCTTAAGAAAAGCCTCCCTGGTGGCCGACGAAGATTCGTCTAAAACAGCAGGCCGCCCTCCATCTCCAGCTTCACGTATTCCCTGAACCAGGGGTACTTGGCCCAAAACCATCGAGTTACTCGCTTTGGCTAAAGAAGCACCTCCTCCTTTTCCAAAAATGTAGTATTTATTGTCCGGCAATTCTGCTGGCGTAAACCACGACATATTTTCCACAACACCAAGAACGGGAATATTAATGTTTGGCAAGAAGAACATATTCATGGCCTTTACGGCATCAGCAAGTGCGACTTCTTGTGGCGTTGTGACCAATACAGCACCCGTAACAGGAACCGTTTGTACCAAGGTCAGCTGAATATCACCAGTTCCCGGAGGCAGATCTACGATAAGGTAATCCAGCGGCGGCCATACCGTATCATTGATAAATTGCTTAATGACACCGCTCAGGCGAGGCCCTCGTAAAACCACCGCTTGCTCTGGCTCGATAATAAACCCAATTGACATGGTAAAGATGCCATGCGCTTCGAGTGGTGTAATCTTGGGCTGCCCATGAATATCTTGAATTTTGGGTCGTTGCCCTTGCAGCCCCATCATCGTAGGGATAGAAGGACCATAAAGGTCGGCATCAAGAAGCCCTACTCTCGCTCCCAGTGCTTTCAGTCCGAGTGCCAAGTTGGTGGCAACTGTAGACTTGCCCACACCTCCTTTACCACTGGCGACTGCAATAATGTTCTTCACATGTGGCAGCGGGCTGGTGCTTTCTTGAGCTTCGTCCGTACGCGCCATCATGTGTACGTGTACATTGGCCTCTGGATAATGCTGTAGGACAGCCTCCTGGCAAGCAAAATTCAGTTGCGACTTGTATTCGTTATTCAAACTCGGCAGTTCCAAGGTAAAACGAACAGCATTACCCTCTACCTCAAGATCGCGAACCCTGTTAGCAGTGATTAAATCCTGCCCTGTATGAGGGTCCTTCACTTTTGCGAGGGCGGCTACGATAGTACTCTTGTCAATATTCATGCTGCAAAGTTAAGTCTTGAGAATTAGAATAGGAATTTTAATTAACGGCAAAGTCCAGATGTTTGCCTCTGCGACAGTAATCAGCTCGACGATGAAACTTGAAAACAGGAAAAAACGCTAAAAGTTGGCTTTAATTTCCTAGCCAGAACCGTAACTCGTTGGAAATAAGTTCGCAAAATTTCCAAACAAGCTCTAAATTTGGGCTCACTTATCCAGCATCTTAACTTATGGCGCAACTTCCAGTTGCTTTCCAGGCTCAAATGAAAAATATCCTCAAGGAGGACTATCCCGTCTTTGCGGCCAGCCTGGAGACAGACCCTCCGGTGAGTTTGCACCTTCATCCTTTGAAAAAGGGCGCACAATTTCCAACAGAAACGGTTGTCCCTTGGCACATAAAGGGGCGCTACCTTGCCGAGCGTCCTTCTTTTACGCTTGATCCTTTATTTCACGCTGGCGCCTACTACGTTCAGGAGGCCAGTAGCATGTTGGTCGCTGCTGCATTTCGGCAATGCTTTCCTGGTGACCGACCTTTACGAGTTTTGGATTTATGTGCGGCCCCTGGCGGCAAGAGCACACTACTGACATCGCTTTTGCCAGAGGGCAGTTGGTTGCTGGCCAATGAAGTGATTCGGAGTAGGTACCAGATTCTGCGCTACAATCTCAGCAAGTGGGGGTATGCCAACACCTTCACCTCCAATCATGATGTAGAAGATTTTAAGAAGCTGGCTGGTTTCTTTGATCTCGTTCTTGTAGATGCCCCTTGCTCTGGAGAAGGATTGTTTCGAAAAGACCAAGCCGCGCGGCAGGAGTGGTCGCCAGAAAGTGTAAACCTCTGCGCCGCACGGCAGGGGCGTATCCTTAAAACGGCGGCGGAATTAGTGGCCCCTGGAGGCGTTTTACTCTACAGCACCTGCACTTATAACCAACAAGAAAACGACGAAAACGCCGCCTGGCTAGCCAACGAAAGTGGTTTAACGTATAAAGACCTGGACTTCCCTGCTCAGTGGGGCTTGGAGAAACGTACTCACGGCTACCAAGCCTACCCTCACCGCATTAGAGGAGAAGGGTTCTTTTTGGCTGCTTTGCAAAAGCCTGAAATCGAAGCACAACCAAAGTTTAAAGCCACTCCCTTCCGCAAATTACAAACCGTTGACCGCAAGCTGGAGGAGCTTGCAAAGCCGTGGATAGCGCCTGATGCCAACTATCGCTATTTCACCTCTGGCAAAGGAAGCTGGCGAATACTAGCAGATCATTTGCTGCAGGATGCACAAATCCTTTCCCAACACCTAAATCGCCTAGAAGTAGGTACTATTCTCGGCGACCCCAAAGGCAAACAACTCGTCCCCAGTCCAGAGTGGGCGCTACAGCTCGACTGCCGTGCCGACCTCCCTCACCTAGAAGTTGATCACGACACGGCTCTCGAGTTTTTACGCAAAGCTACTCCCCCACTTTCTGGCCTACCGAAGGGTTGGGTGCTCATTCGCCACCAAGGCCTCAATCTGGGCTGGGTAAAAGGCTTGGGAAACAGATACAACAACTACTACCCCAAGCAGTGGCGTATCAGGATGGGAAAAAGTTAAATCCGTGAATTCCCCCTACCCAATCCTAGCCTATAATTTCTTATAGTTCCTTAAATGGTTCAAAAATCCTTAGGTACCTGAGTGATTCAAAGCCTGGATATTGCTCATTATCAAAAAAAATCCCGATCCACAGCAAGGCCATGACTCGGGATTTACAAATTGTAATTTGGGGTTAAAATATGCTTTTACAAGCATCGAGAAAGCGTTCAATAATTTACGACAACTTAGCCATATCTCTTACCAGGATTTTGCCCCGGTTAAAGTAGATTAAATCAGATTTCTTAAGTTCATTTAGTACCAAGGTAACCGTCTGGCGGCTGGTGCAGGTAATATTTGCAATGTCTTGGTGAGTAAGGCTGTGGCGCAGTAACATCTCGTAACCAATACGGTGGCCACGTTTGTTGACAGCATCCTTAATAAAGTCGATGATGCGGGTACGAGCATCTTTGAAGATCAGCGACTCTAAACGATTTTCGGCAGAAACCAAGCGCGAACCAAAAGAGTTCATGATCTTGGTGGTCAGCTGAAAATTGGTGCGCATCAGGCGCTGCAAGTCACTTACTTTGAGTACATAGAGATGTACATCTTCCTTGAGTGCTTGGGCAAATTCGGTACGGTGTTGCTCGCCGATCAAGCCTAGCTCGCCAAACATAGCCATTGGGTGAATAAGGTGCTTGATGACTTCCTTGCCATCTACGGAATGCGTACCGATTTTTACGGTACCCCGAGCCAGAAAGAAAATCTGATCAGAAGCTTCCTCTGGTTGGTAGATAAAACTGAAACGAGGTTTTACTTTATATTCCATCATATCGCTCAGCTGCTCACGTTCCGCGGCGCTAAGACTTTCAAAGAGAGGAAACTGCTGTAAAAAGGTAAGTTTTGCTTCAAGATTCATCGTAAAAGTGTTTTTTAATCCTCCAAACGGGCTTCTGTGATATTCACAGGAAAGCATCCTTTATTGCGCTTTCTATAATAGTAGACACCAAAGATTTGCCCAACCCCTACGTTAGGGAACATTTTTTTTCATCTTTTATTTACTTTGAGTTAATAGCCCCCCTAATAATAATGGTACTGGAGCCACTTTTGATCCTTGTATAAAGTAAGTCTGCGTCTATAAAAGTGCGCAGGCCAATAGGCCGGAGCGCGGGGCCCGGAGGGACCAAGGACAAGGGATGGTCGGAAGCGACAGCGACCAGACAGCCTGGTGCCGATCCCGTCCCGGCTAGAAAAGTCGGGACGGGAGATGGCATGGCCCCACGCCGTCAAGAAGAATGAAGGCACTAGTTGAAATAGTGAAGAGATTCCTTAAATTAGCGCCACTTGAACCAAATAAAACATTTTACTGATGCGTACCGTACTCGACCGTTTTCTAGATTATGTAAAAATTGACACCCAATCTGACCCTGATTCTCCTACTCAGCCTAGCACCATGAAGCAACTGGATTTGGCGCGGGTGCTGGTTCAGGAGCTTATTCAGCTGGGCTTGGGTGATGCTCACCTGGATGAACACGGCTATGTGTATGCCACCCTGCCTGGCAATGTGGATTATGAGGTACCGGTAATTTGTTTTTGCAGCCACATGGATACTTCGCCCGATAGTAGTGGTAAAGATGTAAAGCCACTCGTACACCGCAACTATGACGGCAGTGACATAGTGTTGCCCGACGACCCTCAAGTTGTGATTCGTATGGCAGAACACCCTGATTTGGCAGAGCAAATAGGCAATGATATTGTGACTGCAAGCGGAACAACGCTGCTAGGTGCAGACAACAAAGCCGGGGTAGCAGAAATTATGTCAGCGGTGGCCCATTTGATCAGCCACCCTGAAATTGCTCATGGTACGATTAGAATTCTTTTTACCCCTGATGAGGAAATCGGACGGGGTGTAGACAAAGTAGATATTGAAAAATTGGGAGCTCAATTTGGGTATACTGTTGATGGTGAAAAACGCGGCTCGATGGAAGACGAAACCTTCTCGGCGGACAGCGCGGCGGTGATCATTAAAGGTGTCAGTGCTCACCCGGGCTTTGCCAAAGGAAAAATGGTGAGTGCTCTAAAGGTAGCCGCTGCATTTGTAGACGCACTTCCCAAGGACCGGCTAACGCCAGAATCGACGAGTGATAAAGAGGGCTTTATTCATCCTGTACAGATGAGTGGTGGCGTAGAAGAAACGACCATTCGCTTTATCGTGCGTGATTTTGCAACCGCCAAACTAGCCGAACACGAAGCAGAGATGCAGACGATTCTTGACGAGACCCTCGCCCTATTCCCTGGAGCAACGGGTGAGATCATTGTGCAAGAACAATACCGAAACATGAAAGAAGTGCTGGATCAGCACCCTGATGTAGTGGCCAAAGCAGAAGAAGCCATCCGCCGCGCCGGGTTGCCGGTATTGAAGCGCTCGATCCGCGGAGGTACCGATGGGTCACGGTTGAGTTTTATGGGACTCCCTTGTCCTAATATCTTTGCCGGCGAACACGCTTTCCACTCCAAACAAGAATGGGTGACGGTCCAAGATATGGAAAAGGCGACGGAAGTGCTGATACAACTGGCTGCGCTGTGGGCGGAGAAAGAGTAAGCTGGACTTTGTCTATTGTCTATTGTCGTATAGGGATGCGTGGACGATGGCATCACCACTTTGAGTCGAGCGTATAGGGACTTTACCTTCGGTGATTACCTACGGTGATCGTCACTGCGTTCCTCGGAGTTAATAACGCTAGTAGAAACGGTTTGTAAATTTCACAACATCAGTTTTTATAATCGAAGTTGGGAATTAATGCTTGATCGTTTGCCGTCCCTTTACCTTAGAGGCGCGAAGCAGGCCGAACTCTGAGGACTGAAAGGACGATCATCGCAGGCCGTATCTCTCTACCGATCTTTGCCAGCACTGTAGAAATCGCTATGCCGCATACCTATAATAATAGTCTAATCGAGACTTTTAATTTTTTTTGTTTTAATTATTTTTTTTAAACAAAAAAATTATCTAACTTTGGATTCTCCACAGGGTTAAGTGACTTTAGCCCCTGTACAATCGAAGGAACTACCCCTATTTAGTCGATAGGTGAAATCAGCGTTTTTTTTGCGTATTGCTTGGCTGCTCTGATGTTCAGAGCAGATATAGACGCACGCCCCTAATGGTCGTAAGGCCGGGGGTGGTTTCGGCGGTCCGGCAGCTGGGTGGGTCCCTCCCTTTTTGCGGGAACTATGCCGCCGCCGCAAACGTTCTACAATTCCTTCCTATTCTAAAAGCTAGAAGACAGGCCCATTACATAAGTGCTCCTCTTACGATTTTTCTTACTCCACCTTATTATTTCCCGACTATGCCTACTGCATTCAACATCAAGACCTTCTCCAGAATAATGATTGCAGGTTGCTGCGGATCGGGTAAATCGACCTTAGCCAGGCGGATAGGCCAATATTCCGATTCGCCCCTTATCCATCTCGACCAGGAATACTGGCAGGCTGGGTGGGTAGAACCGAGTACGGAAGACTGGCGATTGAAAGTAACCGCCCTTGCACAACAAGACAAATGGATCATGGATGGAAACTATAGTGGCACCTGGGATTTGAGGTTGCCACGCGCAGAACTCGTTATTTATTTGCGCTATCCATTATTGTTAGTGCTTTACAGAGCAATGAAACGCATCGTCACTAATTACGGCAAAGTTCGCGAAGACATGGCACAAGGATGCCCCGAACGGTTTAGTCTTAGCTTTTTTCACTTCATTCTTGTTTGTCATTTCCATCGCAGTCACGAGCATTTACGACAATTAGAAAGCTTACAGTCGCATCAAACGCTAATGGTTTTCCGTTCTCCCAAAGCACTAAATCGTTGGATAAGTAGCTTTGAATCACCTGCATAGGAACTAATTGTACGTTGGCACAGTTATACCTTGCTAAGCGCAACCGAAAAGCGGCACAGTTTTTTATCTTTGCGCCCTCAAACCAAGTATTATGGCTAACATTATTCAGATAATCCAGGACAAGGTAAGTGAAGCAGTGCAGACGCTTTACCAAACCGATTTCCCCGCTGCTCAAGTTCCCATCAGTACCACTCGCAAGGAGTTTGCAGGTGACTATACTGTTGTTGTCTTTCCTTTCACCAAAGCAGCACGCAAAGGTCCGGAAGCCATTGCGCAAGAGTTGGGTGAATATCTGAGTGAAGAAGTAGCCGAAGTAGCTGAGTTTAATGTTGTAAAAGGTTTCCTAAACTTGGTCGTTAAAGACGACTACTGGAAAGGCTTCCTACTGGACATTGCAGAACAAGCCGACTATGGCAAGCAAGCTCCTAATGGCCAAAAAGTGTTGGTAGAATTTTCTTCTCCTAATACCAATAAGCCGCTGCACTTGGGGCATATTCGGAACATCCTGCTCGGATGGTCTACTGCACAAATTCTGGAAGCAGTAGGTTATGATGTAAAGAAAATCCAGATCATCAATGATCGGGGCATCGCCATTTGCAAAAGTATGCTAGCATGGCAGAAGTACGGCAAAGAGACCACACCTATTTCTACAACTACCAAGCCTGACCATTTTGTAGGCAAGTTTTATGTATTGTTCGAACAACACTTCAAGGAAGAATACAAAGACTGGCAAGCTACGCAGGAAGGTGAGCAGGTTTTTGCCGACAAGGCTAAGCCAGAAGAAGAAACTACTGCTTTTTATAAGCGGTACAAGAATACCTACTTCAATGAATACAGCCAGCTAGGTAAAGAGGCGCGGGAGTTACTACTGGCTTGGGAGGCTGGTGATGAATTTGCTGTATCCCTGTGGAAGAAGATGAACAGCTGGGTGTATGCTGGTTTTGATATCACCTACGAAAAACTGGGCGTCACTTTTGATAAGCTCTACTACGAATCCAACACCTACCTATTGGGTAAAGACATGGTGGAAAAAGGCCTAGAGAACAAGGTCTTCTATACCTGCGAGGATGGTTCTGTAGAAGCCGACCTAAGCGATGCAAAGCTTGATAAAAAGAAAATCTTACGGAGTGACGGCACTTCTCTTTATGTCACACAAGATTTGGGTACTGCCCACCAGCGGTATGTAGATTTTGAAGCCGACAAAATGGTGTATGTTGTTGCGGATGAACAAAATTACCACTTCCAGGTACTGTTTGAGCTACTAAAGCGGCTAGAGGAACCTTATGCTGATGGGCTTTATCACCTTTCTTACGGTATGGTAGATTTGCCTAGTGGCAAGATGAAGTCACGGGAAGGAACCGTTGTTGATGCTGATGACCTCATCGCCGAAGTGGTGGATGAAGTTCGGCAAAACTCCCAGGAACGGGATACCCTCAGTGACCTGACGCCGGAAGAACAAGAATTGGTCATGCACCAGGTAGGTTTGGCTGCACTCAAGTATTTTATTACCAAAGTGCATCCCAAAAAGCGGATGATTTTCGACCCGAAAGAGTCCGTTGACCTACAGGGAACAACAGGCCCTTACATCCAAAATGCTTTTGTTCGGATCAAATCCGTATTACGGAAGTGGGAAGGCGCAGCGGCGAGTAAAGCCAACAGCTACCAGCAGCTAGAAGCCGAAGAGAAAAACCTCATCCTACAACTCTTCACCTTTCCGGAAGTACTTCTCCAAGCTGCGAAAGAATATGATCCTTCGACTATTGCGCAGTATGCTTACAATCTGGCAAAATCTTACCACAAGTTTTACCATGATCATAGCATCCTAAAGGCGGAAAGCGATGAAGCTCGGGATTTCCGGTTGGCGCTCAGTGAAGCCGTAGCCAATAGTCTTGAATTTAGCATGAAGCTGTTGGGTATCGAGATGCCAATACGGATGTAATAAGTGATTCTACTTTTCCCTCCGAGGACAAACCCATTCTGTGTATATTTACAGCTCTTTAAAAAGATTCTTTGACATTTTTGTTGTCAGAGATTAAAAAACAGTCGGCGCATGAGTACGGAAGCTCGCGAAAGCTTGAATTTTATTGAACAAATCATTGTCGAAGACATCCAGAACGGCAAGCATAGTGGCAGCGTTTATACCCGTTTCCCACCTGAGCCCAACGGTTTTTTACACGTGGGACACTGCCGGGCGATCGTCCTTAATTTTGACTTAGGGCTTAAGTACAACGGCAAAACCAACCTGCGGATGGATGACACCAATCCAACCACAGAAAAAACCGACTACGTTGATAATATCAAAAATGATATCAAGTGGCTAGGTTACGAATGGAATGGTGATGTTCTTTATGCTTCCGATTACTTTGAGCAGCTCTATGACTATGCCGTGACTTTGATAAAAAAAGGGCTGGCCTATGTAGATGACTCTACTGCTGAAGAAATGGCGGCCATGAAAGGAGATACGACTACCCCTGGTGTCAATAGCCCCTATCGTGATCGCACCATCGAAGAAAACCTTACGCTTTTTGCAGGCATGAGAGCCGGTGAATTTCCCGACGGGACAAGGGTTTTACGTGCAAAAATTGACATGGCTGCGCCAAATTTACTGCTTCGCGACCCTGTTCTTTACCGAATCAAGCATGAACACCACCACCGCACTGGTGACGAATGGTGTATTTACCCGCTCTATGATTTTGCGCATGGCCAAAGTGATAGTATCGAAGGGATTACTCATTCGCTTTGCTCCCTGGAATTCCGCCACCACCGCGATGTATACAACTGGTTGATCGAAAAGCTGGAGATTTTCCCTAGCCGCCAGATTGAGTTTGCTCGTATGAATGTCAGTTACATGATTACCAGCAAGCGCAAGCTGCTGAAACTCGTTGAAGAAGGGCTTGTTACCGATTGGGATGATCCCCGCATGCCTACAATTGCCGGAATGCGCCGCCGGGGCTACCCCGCTCAGGCAATCGTTGATTTTTGCCGTGGCATTGGTCTTACCAAACGGGACAATGTCATTGAAATTGAACGCCTGGAATACCATGTTCGCCAGGAGCTCAATAAATCCGCAGACCGTGTAATGGCTGTGCTTGATCCCCTCAAAGTGGTGATCACCAATTACCCGGAAGGGCAAGTGGAAATGCTGGAAACGGTTAATAATCCGGAAGACGAGAACAGCGCTAGCCGCGAAATTCCTTTCAGCCGCGAAATTTATATCGAGCGTGGAGACTTCAAAACAGAAGCCCCCAACCGCAAATATTTCCGGATGGCACCAGGGCGTAATGTCCGCTTGAAGAGTGCCTATATCCTGCATTGCGAAAGTTACGATACCGACCCCGAAACAGGCGAGGTTACCACCGTCTACTGCACTTATTACCCTGATAGCAAAAGTGGGGAAGACACCTCTGGCGTCAAAGCCAAAGGCACCCTACATTTCGTGAGCGCAGGTCAGGCAATTGAAGCCGAAGTACGGATGTACGACCGATTGTTTACCGACCCTGAACCTACCAGCCACGAAGACAAAGACTTTTTGGAGTTCTTCAACAAGGAGAGCTTGAAAACCATTACTGCATACGTAGAACCTAGCCTCAGTAAAGCTAAAGCAGGAGAAGGCGTACAGTTTATGCGCCTGGGATACTTTGCTGCAGACGAAGACACAACGGAAGCAAAACCTGTTTTCAACCAAACCGTGACTTTGAAAGGTTCTTACAAACCGTAAAGGGTTAGATGGTTGGTAAAAGAATTCCAGCACTGATGCCTTCCCTGAGGTTCTAGTTCACTGTTAATAAAACGGGAACTAGAACCTCACTCAAGTTTGCCCTATTTATATATCCGCCTTCTTGTTTATTAGGGGCCATGCCGGTATTAGCGTTGCTCTGCAAACGCCACTACGGCACCGGGTCGTCCGCTCTCATGCAGTGCTGCGCATTGCATACCGCTACCACCCCTTGTCCTGCTCTCCCGATGAANNCCAGGCTTCGCCTTTCGCGCTAATACTACTTGGATCGTAACCTTCTTCTGTATGTCCCCATATAGCGCAAAAAAAAGTTGCCAAAAGAAAACACCTAGAAAAGGAACTTTACCCTTAAAGAAAATGTTATGTTTGTGGTTGGATGCAAAAGTGTGTCCATTTTCATTTTTCTGGGGACGTAATGGCATCGACAGGAAAGTGAACGGTTTAGTAAGCATGCCGGAGTATGATGACTTATCTCCGTTAACAAATAGTTATCAACCAATTCAAATGGCAACTCACAGTTCGCCATGGCTGCCTAATTCTAGGAATTAGAAAGCCGTTGTGCCGTGCGCTTGACGTCTAATACACAGCGTGCCGCATATCAACACAACCCTTTAGACTAGTTGACCACCCGGCTCCGAGTGCGATACGAAATTCAGGAGATAAGGTCAGTACCTAGG
>NZ_JBOEFX010000077.1:0-69804 GCF_050633125.1 Lewinella sp. | reverse complement strand
CTGGGGATTGAACAAGTAAGAGAGCGCCACGAGCCGGCTCTTTTCCATATAGAGGAACTGACCCAACCCCAAGGACATTCTACCTCCAGATCACATGAACGCTACAAAAGCGAAGAGCGGCTACAGTGGGAAAAAGAATACGACTGTATCCTGCAAATGGAAAAATGGATCACCGCAGAAGGTATCGCGTCAAAGGAAGAGATTAGTGACATTCGCAAGCAAGCAAAAAAAACAGCCAAGGCAGGTCGAGATGCCGCTTGGAAAGCGTTCAATGTACCTGCTCGAAATTACACGAGTCAGTTACAAAACTGGTACCAACAATTGCCTGCAGACGATGCGACTATCCAAGCTCTCCAGCAAGGTTTACAACTTCATACACATCCCCAGGTACATGAAGTATGCAGTAACGCAAGGCGCTTGACATTCCACCTCCGCAGAACGAACCACCCGCTCTATACTGAAATAAAGGCTTGGCTTGATTCTATTGAAAAAAACTATCATCACAAGTACAGCCAACATTTGCACAGTGAGGGCAATGATTCTGCACTCCGAGTGCCGGCTATTAGTCCCCGATTCTCTCCCGACAGCCCTTCGCGCAATGGCTACCAAATCCTGAATGCTTTTTTTGATTACGCCCTGGAGAAATATCCTGAACTATACGCCTTTGGAGAAGACGTAGGCCATATTGGTGGTGTTAACCAAAGCTTCTCAAAACTACAAGAAAAATATGGCCAGGAACGTGTCTTCGATACTGGCATCCGAGAGTGGACCATTATGGGCCAAGCTATCGGAATGGCCATGCGGGGGCTGCGTCCAATTGCAGAAATACAGTACCTCGACTACCTCCTCTATGGCCTTGAGCCCTTATCTGACGACCTCGCTACCCTAAGGTGGCGTAGCAACGGAATACAAAAAGCACCTGCCATCATTCGTACGCGAGGGCATCGCCTTGAAGGGATATGGCACTCTGGCTCACCAATGGGTATGATCATCAATGCCTTGCGTGGCATGTACGTATGTACCCCCCGTAGCATGGTTCAGGCAGCAGGCATGTACAACACCTTATTACAGAGTGGCGAACCCGGCCTCGTTATTGAGTGCCTCAATGGATACCGCCGCAAAGAACGTATGCCTGAGAACATAGGAGAGTACACCGTCCCCTTAGGCGTACCGGAAACACTGCTGGAAGGCGACGACCTTACCCTACTCACCTACGGTAGTTGTGTTCGGCTGGCAGTGGAAGCCTGTGAATTATTAGCAAAAGATGGGATTCGCGCCGAACTGGTAGACATCCAAACATTACTGCCTTTTGATCTGGAACACCGTATCATTGCCAGCCTCAAAAAAACCAACCGCCTTCTTATTGTAGACGAAGATGTACCTGGTGGTGCTTCTGCTTATATCCTACAGAAAATTGTAGAAGAACAAAATGGTTACCGCTATCTGGATGCCGCTCCGCAAACACTTTCTGCTAAAGCTCATCGCCCAGCCTACGGCTCCGACGGTGATTACTTTAGCAAACCTGGTGTAGAAGACATCTACGAGGCAGCATTCGCTATAATGGAAGAAGCTGAGCCGGATCGATTTTAATGAATGTGAGGTTTACGTAAGTCCTTTAATTATTTAGTGGGCTGCATCAAACCTCACGGTACAAGGTATAACGTCAAACTTAAGCAGCTCCTCCTTTTCAGTCGAGTCATCACTTCGGGGTTGCCCTATTACCAAGTCCCCCCTATGGTGAGATTTACCTTAATACCATTGGCAAAATCGCCCACTAGCAAGGTAAGACAGACACTACTTCCTTGGCCTCATCAAGCCTTCCTGGGCTACACTAGCTACCAGCTCCCCCGACTGGGAGAAAACCTGGCCACGAGTAAAACCACGTGCACCCGAAGCCGATGGACTATCCAGCGCATACAATAACCATTCGTCTATCCTAAACGGGCGGTGAAACCACATCGAATGATCGAGGCTAGCCAGCGTCAGGCTACGAAAATCGGCAGCAAAGCCATGAGGGAGTAAAGCCGTCGTCAACAAATTATAATCAGTCGCATAAGCCAATACCAAATCGTGCAAACGACGGTCTTCCGGCATCTCTCCCTTAGCTTTCATCCAGACATGGCGAACAGGGTCATACTTTTCCTGTACCATCGGATTAATGAATTCCACCTGGCGAAAATCCAGCGGACGTTCAATATCCAGCATCTTTTTCAGGTTAGGCGGAATCATATCGCCAAACTGTTTGGCAAGGCCTTCCCAACTGGGCAGGTCTTCCGGAGCCGACACTCTCGGTTTTTCCATCTGGTGTTCATACCCATCCTGGCTTAATTGAAAGGACGCTGAGAGGTGAAAAATTGCGGCTCCGTGCTGTATCGCTTTCACCCTGCGGGTAGTAAAGCTCCCCCCATCACGAATGCGTTCTACCTCGAACACAATAGGTACTTCAAGGTCACCCGGAAGCAGAAAATAACTATGCAGAGAATGAACAAAACGGTCATCTGGTACCGTCTGCATTGCAGCGCTTAGCGCTTGGGCCATTACCTGGCCACCAAAAACCCGTTCGCTGCCCACACTCTTGCTCTGTCCGCGGAAAAGATTAACTTCCAGTTGCTCCATCCGGAGCAGTTCGATCAATTGACTTACCTCTTTCATTTTGCGAAGATAAAAGCAAAAATCGCATTATCGAAAAGATTCGATAATGCGATTTTTTATCCTGTTTAGCATTGCTTACCTATTCAACGTTGGTTCTACCAATGTTAGGCGTCAGGTTGTACCTACGCCTAACGCCTACCTACCGCAACTTAGCATAATGCACCAACTTCCCATCCTGGCGAAAACCTTTCTCGTCCGCCAAGTCGGCCTGTAAGCCATCAACGAAGGCCACTAGATGAGCTGGCTTCAGCTCTTTATCGTTGCCAAGGGTAAGTGCATCCGTAGCGTAGCTACTCAATACAGCTGCAAACTGGCGGTTTAGTAATGCGGGATGACCGAAGACATCTGCCCCCAAAATCTGATTACCACTCACCGCTACAAAACCTACAATGGTTTCGTTCTCTGTTAGCTTATCGCCAAAGAAGCGTTCGTAACTGGTACGGTCATTCACAAATTCCTCGTTGCTTTCCAAATCAGCATAAGCCTGTGTGCCTGCATCAAGGCTGTAGCGCGTACGAATATCCGCTACCTGATCCCATACAGCCTGCTGGTTGCCCGTAGCTACCGAACGGCGTACTTCGCTAGAAGCTACATTGTAATAGCCACGGAAGGCAAAAATCTTTTTATCTCCTTCATTCAGCGCCTTGTCGCCTTCGTAGGTCCAGCGACCGTGTTCAACACAAAAAACCGGCATATCCTGAATACTGCGGGCAGCAATAACGGCATCTTCAGCGATCACGCGATCCTGATTACCGCCTTGCACTACTTCACCCGCCATCAAAAAGATAGGATCTTCGGTTTTGTTTTGCACCGTCAGCGTATTGACCGCACCGGCATCTGTAAAGCGACCGTATGGCTTCTTTTCCGAAACCCGGAAACGTTCGTTTTCCAGAGCTTCGCTTAAAACCTTATATTGCGCCACCGATTGTTGTTCATCCAGATAAGCCTCACTGGCGACAATGGGCAGAAGGCGTAAATTGTCTTTTTCCCACTGCGGATTATCCGACAACTGAACTTCCACCGGGGAATCGTTCGTCAACTCCTCTTGCGAAACAGTATTGTTATCACAAGCGACGAAAAAGAATAGCAAAGAAAAGAGTGTTAAGAAGCGCATAAGCTGTTATTTTGAAATACTAACGTTCTATTAAGCTTTTTCGTTTCGGCCCACTGGCTTTTTTTCGGCCTAGGGAAAACACGAAATATATCCAGCGGACTATACCATTCCGCAACAGATATAAACATACAAGATACATAAAAGCATGCGTAAAGGCAAGACTGTTACTCCCCCACTTCCGGCACCGCCCTCTTCTCGTTACCGCTTCTTTTGTTGGGCCGTAGCCTTTTTAGCGGTGGCCCAACTACTGGTGGGTTTAGACTACATCAATATTTGGCCATCTGCCGAGGCAGAGCTTATCTGGTCGGGGGTACAAACCGCACCTGCCACTACCTGGGTAAGTGCTTTTATGAGCACCATCCCTGCTGAGTCGCCCTACTGGCTGCTGGCTTACAGAGTACCTAGCTTAATATTTTATCTTCTCGGCATTGCACTATTTTTCCTCTGGGGCAAAGCCCTATTTGGTAACCGCTCGGTAGAACTCACCTTACTTGTAGGGGCGGCCTCCCTCCTACTGCCTGTATTGGCCAAAACGGCCAGCCTCGACATCTGGCGCTTTGGCCTGGAGCTGGGATTTTGGCTATCGTTACTGCATTTCACAAAGACACCCACCCGCAAGTGGTTGGTACGCAGTAGCATCCTCGGAGCATTGGCCATCCTGGTGGGCTGCTGGGCCAGTCTCGTCTTGTTTGTTATCTGGCAGGTCGCTTATTTTCGCATCCTGGTGGCCGAAAACGAGGGCCTTAAAAAGCAGATAGGCAAGCCTTTTGTCATCATCTACCTTGTTTTTGGTTTATCGCTCCTCTTGAATTGGGCACTGGGTTATCATGGCTCTTTAGGGGATTATTTCTACTTCAACTTTCTAAACCTGGGCCACCTCAAATTCTTCTTCTACGCCTTATTGGGTATCGCCCCATTCATTGGCTTTACACTGGCCGCACTCCGCGATCTTTTCTACAAAGTAAAAAGAGGAGAAGAACTCTCTCAGCTACTGCTCATTGGTCTGCTGGGTAGCTTTCTTACGCTTTCGCTTGTATTTCCTTTTCTGTTGATTTTCCTCACAGCCAAGCAACTCGAAAACTACTTCAAAGTACCCAATTACCCCTGGCAAGACTGGGTAAAAGCCGGGCAGGTACTACATATTATCCTCGTCTTTTTCCTCGTAGCACTTACCCTCCTTGGTGGCTTCATCCAGTTCCAAAACGATGGCTTCCGGGCCGTACTGGGTTGCTCCGCGGCCTATTGGATGTTTAGTTTTGTGGGCGTCATTGGGCTCTATGGCAACCGCCGCGACTATGTCCTGGGCGGCATGACACTAGCTGGCTTGATAGCCTTACTCTTTTTCTGGATCCAAGTCTACCCCTTCATCCACCTGCAACGCAACTGGCCACAACGGCTACAAACACAAATCGAGAAAACACTCCCTGGCACTAAAGAAATCGGCCTCAACGAGAGTGATCCGCTCACCTTACCTCTAGCACCATACTTCCAACGCGCCGGATACCAACTGCGCAATACGACCGAGGTTGCTCCCAATAGTGAATCATTGACCATCCGTAAATTAGAACCCAACGACAGCATCAGTGAACCAAGGATAGAGATCAGTGGCTGGCCCTGGCTATGGAGCGAAGAACGCTGGGGTGGATTTTAAACTTATTGGGCCCTGCCTCCTTCCCTAACGGTCATTGGCACCAGGCTGTTTGTCCCTGCGGTCCGTCCATCCCTGGTCCTCCTCGTCCCTGCGGCGAGCTTCGGGCTAAAGCCCTGCGCGATCAATATCAATTTGGTAAAACACTGCTAGTCAAGCCTAAAACGACCTCGGATGAGGTCGAACATTAAATCCTACAGTAAAGGTGCTCCGATCAAATGACATCACTCCCCTCCCAGCAGCAGTACATCTCCTTGGAGCGCAACTTGTTCCCCATTGACCAGCTCCACTACTGCCGACCAAACATAGATACCCGCAGTGGCTAGCTTACCGCTCCGAGTGCCATCCCAACCTTCTTTGGCAATATCCGGCGCGAAGTTGGCATTCGAGAACACCAGCCCACCCCAGCGATCAAAGACCTGAAGCTGTACGACCTGTTCGATACTACGACGATCACTGAAGAAATAAAAATGGTCATTGACCCCATCCAGGTTGGGACTGAAAGCATTGGGTGTAAATAGTTTATACCCGGTTTCCGCCGCCATCGTCCAGGACGCAATGCCTGGGCAGCCATTTTCGTCTGTGATTGTAACTTGATAAACCGTGGGGCTATCAACCGTAATCAATTGCGTCGTTCCTCCATTGGACCACTGGTATTCAGCATAAGTTTCCAGAACACGCAAGTTCACTTCTTCACCAACATAAATTGATGTTGGCCCCTGTATCCGTGGTAGCGGTAGCGGATACTCCTGCACCGTTAGCTCGTCCGCATAACTACAACCTGTTGCATTTGTCAAGGTAAGACCAAAAGTACCCGAGGCCTTCACCTGTAACAAGGGGACCGTATCCCCCGTCGACCACAGGTAAGCATCAGCCATTCGGTCAGGTTGCAAATCCAGGCTATCTCCAGCACAAAGGTCTTCCGAACCAAGAATACTAAAAACCGGCAATGGATTTACCACTACCTCTGCTGTAGCAAACTCAATGCAACCTTCCACATCCGTAATCGTGGCGGTATACTGGATCGTCCCACTAAAAGAAGCTGGAATAGTTGCCTGAGTCGTACTGGCTCCAGGATTCGACAAAAAGGCTGTCCCCCCATTAGTTCCCGTCCACTGGTAAACGGGGCCGTTGGCATTAGGAGTAGCTACCGACAGGGTGAGTACTTGCTCTTCACCATTACAAAATTCATAATTGGTTTCGTTAATTGTGGTGCCAAAACTAGGGCACAAGTAGGTACAACTTCCGTCATCTACACTGGCTGCTGGATCGTAGTTGTCGGCAATGGGGTCCGTACATCCGCAAATTACTGGATTAGGGAAGAGAAAAGTAATATTGGAAGCCTCCCCAAAATCTGAACCTGCATGATCTGAAATACATAGTACTGCCGATATTTCCTCACCAGGGGCAAAAGTATCCCACAAGTCCATAAAGGAGTTAATACCTGGTGTACCAAGGCCACAGCCATCGTCTGCTGTGACTCCATAGTCTCCTCCGTTTGGACTCATCCCTGATTCGGGATCGGTACTACCTGCATCAGAAAAGGTATAGGTTGCAGGATTGGCCTGCGTCCCTAAATCGCCACTGTCGCCACAGGGGCAGCCACCATCACAACTTTCCAATACGCCGGGGCGCTGTACGATATTAAGGTAATTACCATTGGCCAAAATCCAAATACCTAGATCCCCTTGCCAGGTATGCCAAATATCCATCGAAATACCCGAAGGCAGGCCTGTTTCCATCGGATCAAAAGTAAGTGTGACACAATAGGCATTAGTCACATCACCATCCACAGGAATGCTTACATCTGGCAAGGAAATAGTAGGATTTGTACATTGCCCCCAAAGGGATGAAGGGGAGCAAAGGAATATCAAAGAAATAAAGGTAGCGACTGCTAAAGAAGTCAAGCCCATCTGGGCAGAAGGTTTTACATTAGGCATAGGGGTAGAGATTTTGCGCGAAACAGCTTCTAAAATAAGCCTATTTCAGGATAAAATCAAGGTGCTCCAACAAACTAATCCACCACAAAAAAATTCCTTTTTATCCTTTTGAACCAAAAAAGAGATTATAAGGAAATATAAGGTAGAGAACTGGACTAGTTGAATTCACAAATCTATCCCGACAACTAACATGAGTCATCCCGAATTTTGGCTAAGGCCAAAATCCAGTCTGACTTTAACTTAGAAAGAGTCATTAAATAGCTGAAAAGATTGATTTATCTGACTTTTGTAGAAAACCCCATGATTTCACTAATAGAAATCATGGGGTTTCTTCTTTAACTATAGGTTTTGCGGTTGGTCAGCACGGATTTTGATGACAATCAAAATTCGGGATGACTCATGTTTAAGATCAGTATATCTAATTGAATGCGTAGGCCGGAGGCCGGAGCGCGGTGCCAGGATGGCACAAGGACAAATGGATGGAAATGGAATAGGGTACTGTAGCGATGCATCGCTACAGTACCCTATATTAATGGACAGCCTGGTGCCGTAGTGGTGTTTGCACAGCAACGCCACTACCGGCATGGCCCCAAAACAGCTAAAACTTAATACTTCAGTCCTGCCAAATCAATGACAAAGCCTCGAATTTTGTAGCGACTAGCCAAGCTGGCCTGATAATGCTGTGCCGTTTTTTGATCGTCAAAAGGCCCAAGAATAACCTTGTAGCTGCTCTTGCCTCCTTCTCCTGGTTCAATACTAATCAGGATATTATCAAACCACTGAGCTTGTAGATCGGCTACCCGCTGCATAACATTTTCGTAACTGGTAAAAGAGGCAACCTGCACCCCAAAACCCGTTTGAGCATCCGGCTTTTCCAGAACAATACGGTAAAGGCCGTAGGGGTTGTAATCTTTTCCTACTGGCGAAAAACGATCTTTCGAAGCATTTACCGTTGGTGTCGTTGTTGTAGGCTTAGCTGCTGTCGGAGTTGCTTGTTTAGCAGTAGTCTCTACTCGGCTTTCTGTTACCTTCTCTGGCGTAGGTGCAGGAGTGGTAGCGACAGGCTTGGGTTCCGCAGCCGGTGCAGTTGTAATTCTTTCCGGCGCAGGCTCTTCGTAAGAACGTGGCGTCTCTACTGGCGTCGATCTTGCCTGAGTTTCTTCTTCAGCAGGGCTACTGCTGCCACTGCCAACTTTTTCGACTTTTACCTCTACTGATCCCATTCCTACAATGCCCAACACTTCGGCAGCACGACGAGAAAGGTCAACAACGCGGCCCTTGATAAATGGCCCTTTGTCGATAACTTTTACTCGTACAGATTTTTTGTTGTCGAGGCGGGTGACTTTTAGAATGGTGCCGTAAGGAAAGCGTTTATGCGCACAAGTCAATTCGTCTTTATTGTAAGTATCGCCGTAGGCTGTAGAGCGCCCTTCGAAATCATCAGAATAGTAAGACGCCAGGCCGTACTCTTCCTCTTGAGCAAAAGTCATGCTGCTCAGCAGTGTTAGACAAATAAAAAGGCTAAAGGATAGGTATTTCATATTGATGTGGAATTTTGATTTGGCCAATATCGGTCATTTTTTTAATCATTTATAGCCAAAAGGTACTCGTTCTTGAGTAACGTCTTCGCACAGAGAACTATTTCGGGGGTTAATTTGTATTTTTGCAGCACAATGTTTAAACAGCGTAACAGCACAAGAATAACGAATGAGTAAGCACGGAAAGGTACTGGTAGCAATGAGTGGAGGTATTGACTCTACAGTTACTGCTATGTTACTCCACGAGGAAGGTTATGAAGTGGTGGGGATTACGATGAAAACCTGGGATTACGCCAATAGTGGTGGCTCGAAGAAAGAAACGGGTTGCTGTAGCTTGGACAGCATCAATGATGCGCGCGAAGTAGCCGTAATGATGGGTTTCCACCATTTTATCGTCGATATTCGGGAAGAATTCGGCGATTATGTGATCGACAATTTTGTAGACGAATACCTGGCAGGGCGTACCCCCAATCCCTGTGTTCTCTGCAACACCCATATCAAATGGAACTCGCTACTGAAGCGGGCTGATGCACTGGACTGTGAGTTTATAGCTACGGGGCATTATGCCAAAATCAAACACGAGAACGAACGCTACTTTATCCAAAAAAGCGCCGATCTAAATAAAGACCAATCTTATGTATTGTGGGGCTTGAGCCAGGAATGTATGGCTCGAAGCCGCTTTCCTCTGGGAGGAATGACCAAACCGGAAGTACGCCAATTGGCCGCAGATCTTGGTTATGAGGAATTGAGCAAAAAAGCGGAAAGCTTCGAGATTTGCTTTGTCCCTGATAATGACTACCGGGGGTTCCTGAAACGCCGAGTTCCTGAGCTTGAAGGCCAAGTAGCCGGTGGTAATTTCGTTACGACCAGTGGTGAAATCATAGGTAAGCACCAAGGCTATCCGTTTTACACCATTGGGCAACGTAAAGGACTAGGTATGGCTTTCGGGCAACCTATGTTTGTGACAGAAATCAAACCGGACACCAATACCGTTGTACTAGGCACCTCTGATGAACTCATCCGTAATGGTATGAATGTCGGACAAGTGAATAACCACAAATATGCGACCATCCCCAGTGACTTGGAGCTGGTGACAAAAATTCGTTACAAAGACCCTGGAGCACTCAGTACTATGGTACAAACAGGTGATCATGTTGCAGTGAATTTTATGGCTAACGTTAAAGGTGTTGCGCCTGGACAATCAGCTGTTTTCTATGAAGGCGATGATGTTGTGGGTGGAGGTATCATTTATGGTGGGCACAAATTTGGAGAAAACTAATTCCACCTAAGCATGAAAGGAGCCAATATTTTTTTTACTGGTCTGCTTTTCCTCACTACAATTTTCTTACTCACCTGCGAAGGTGAAACAGCCGAACCCCGTATAGATAAGGGGTATGATTATTTCCCTTTGGAAGTAGGTATGGAGTGGAACTACTTGATGGACAGCATTGTGTTGCGCCCTCAGGTGGGAGGTATCCTATTTGATTCCGCACGTCTGGATGTCAGGGAAACCCTTGTAGATACCTTACGCGATTTAGAAGGACAGCTTTGGTATCGTGGCGAACGCTATGATCGTCGTGTAGACAGTTCCTCTTGGCGTTTCCGCCAAACCTTCTTGCTCCGACGCGACGACCTACGCGCCTATCGGCAGGAAGACAACCTCGAGTTTGTAAAGATGGTTTTCCCCCTACGTGCTGATCAGAACTGGGATGGGCACGTTGCTTTTGACCCTTTTCGGGAAATCGAAGTGGCTGGACAACCCATCCAGATTTATGTTGATTGGAATTACCGCTACCTCAGTTTTGAACAACCAGGAACGGTGATGGACAAGACCTACGACTTACTTACGTTGGTTGAAGGCGCTGATTATGAAAACCTGCTCAACCGGCGTCTGGCTATTGAAGGCTATGCTAAAAACATAGGGCTGGTGTACAGAGAACTAGAGGTATTTGAAACCCAATGTCAGCTTTGCTGCAATGGTGACACCGGAGCCTGTCTCGATCTACCTTGGCGAGAAAAAGCAGAAGGTGGTTTTATTATCAAACAATGGCTCGTACAATGATAAAAGGCGAAATGACTAAGGTAGGCCGCATGGGTCGCCCTCACGGCCTTCGTGGAGAAATGAAAGTCAGTATTGAGGATGTCTACTTTCAAGATGTTATCCAGCAAGATAGCCTACTCATTGCTGTAGGCAGCCAGTATGTTCCTCATTTTGTAGAAGCTTGGCGCAGTGGAGGGAATCTGGTAAAGCTGGAAGAAATTGATGATAAAGAATCCGCCCAGATGCTACAGCAAAGGGATATCTATCTTCCTCAAAATCTCCTTACTGTCTCTGTCGAAGATATTCCAGCAGACAATCCCTTTGAGCAATATGTCGATTATACCATTGTTGACATCACTAACGGGATAATTGGCAAAATCAAAGAAATCATCGACCTGCCAGAGCATTATTTGGCGGAAGTGAACTACAAAGGCAAAGAGATCATGATCCCGCTACATGCCGATCTTATTGAGCAAGTAAATAAAAAAGAACAGGTACTGTTCATGGCCCTGCCAGAAGGACTGCTTGAGCTTTAGCGTACCAAACTTATAGCCTCTCTCACGAGTTACACGCCGGCTTTACCCAATTTCATCATGAAATAAGTCTCGAAGGCCGTAAAAACAAAATAGACCAAAAAGAAAGGGATCACGAAGAACTTATCGGTAGGCTCTGCTAGTTGTAAGTAAGCATATACAATCATAATGGCCAACATCATTTTGCCCATGGTAAATACCATGATCGTATTTGTGAATGTATTTTTATTGGCACTATTAGCCGCACTACGGCCTATCAAGAACATCACAATCGACAGAAAGACAAACCCGCCAAGGCTGATCCAGCCCAACAATTGATAAGGAGCTAACTTGGGCACCTGAAACAAGCCTAGCAACGCCGCAACAGTGATTAATATAACACCTCCCAATTGCAGAAAAAATGTTTTGTTGGTCATAATGATTTGTAATAAAACACATCCCGAACCCTGAGTATTTACTCAAAATTCGGGATGAAGGATTAAATTTACACCATCTATTACAGTAAGTCTTTAAGCGTACTGTACAGCGCTGCAAAAATAGAAAGTAAGGCCAGCGTCACTGTCAGGAAGGGGGATGTTTGAAAGTATTCATCCAGCTTTTGGCCAGCAAAAACTCCTAAGAGAATAATGATACCCATTTGCATCGCCATCCCCGAGTACTTCATATAATTTTGTACCCGCTTCCTGCCTTGATCGTTCTGATCTGGTTCTTTATCCGGCAACTTTCTCTGTTTTTTCAGTAGCAGCCTTTTTTGCACTGCCTGCTATACTATTTTTCCCACCTGATGCCATAGTCAGGTTACCATCAATGGTGCCTCCTGGCTGTACAATTAATTTGCCACAGGTGATATCACCATCTACGGCTGCTGTTTCCCTGATATTAAGTAGTTCCTTAACCGTCATCGTTCCATCAAATCGGCCTTCGACAACAGCATTCTCGCACCGAATCTCACCATCCACTTTACCTGTAGGTCCGATGATTACTTTCGCATCACAGAAGAGTTTACCTTTGATTACTCCATCCACTCGGATATCACTATTGGCATTGACTGTTCCTTCAATTTTTGTGCCTTCAACAATACTGTTCAATGAGTGTCCGCCAGAAGGCGACGGAGAAGGGGATGACTTACTACTCATTTCTTTTTTTCCGCTGTTATTAAACATTCGTTTTAGTTTTTGAGCAGACTACCAGATTGTAGTCTGTACACGGTTTATACGTCGGGGATTAGTTTTCTAAATGGATGCTAAGGTAGCACCTATTCGCTAATATACCGAATCCGATAATATCCAGCGAACATATTACAATAAAAAATATCCAAAGCGATCCGTTAGATCACTTTGGATATTAGTCCGTAGGCATTTGTGTTGTTCCTTAGAAAGAAGGACAGTAAACGCCACGACGAGCGGGCCCACAAATTTTGTACTGCATTGCTAATTCGAAGCTACCATTGTAGTTAGAAGCAGCTTTCAATGGTGAAACATTGATATCATAGCTAAACCCAAGGGTAAAGGCATCGAAATCGAAGCGAGTAGACAAAATCACAGCATCGTTTAAGACACCAGAGTTGATCTTGTTGGAAACACGTGTCCAAAGACCAAACTGCCAAGATTGTGTTCCAGCCTGACGGCCAGTACCCAAAAGGAATTTGAAACTGGTACCTGCGTTGACCTGGAAGGAAGGTCCCTGGCTCATCACAATTACACCGGGAACCAGACCGAAACGGTTAGACACCAGGAACTCACCACCAGCGTGCGCAGTAAAGCGGCTGTACAGCAAATCCTGATCCTGGCTGCTGAACGATTGATCAGCGCGGTTAAGGTGATGGAAAGAACCACCCATATAAAGGTTATTGTTCTTGTCGAAGGTCATAAACCATAGCAAGCCAGCTGCCAAATCTCCAAAAAGGAATTCGTCGCGGTCAAAGCTGGTTTCACCAGGGTCAAGGTTAGGATTGAAGCCACCTTCGCCGTCGTGCTGAAGTCCCCAACGCAAGTTGAGAAAATCAAGACTACGCTGAGCAACACCGGCCTCAGCACCTACAACGAGGTAGTGACCATAGTTACGTGAGCCTCCCATTTTCTTGGAGTAAGAAGCAGAAAGTTTACCCGTAAGGGTTGCAAAATCAGCTTCACCGGCACGGTCTCCCCAAAAGGTACCACCAATACCGAAATAATCATTACGGCCAACAGGAATACGTTGATCGTAAGAAACAGAGTAAGTCCGGAAGGCATTGGAGCGTAATACGCTAGCCCACTGGTTACGATAGTTCGCGACAAGGCGAACGTTACAGTTCATTACACCTGTCATCGCTGGGTTCAAATTCAGCGGTGAAAGATAAAACTGTGAAAAATGGATATCCTGGCCTCGTGCTGAAAGCATGAATGTCATCAGGATAGTGAACAGTGCTAATTGTCTAAGTCTTTTCATAGGAGCCGGAGGTTTGTTCCGCGACAGATTTTCCAAAGAATTACAATGATACGTAAAAGAGCCTGAAAGCCCGAAATAGATTCTGTTAAAAATAAAATTTTACCCTATCGGCGACAATTGCTAATAGTACAAAATTTATGAGGTGTAGTAGTGTGAATCCTTAATAAGTGCAGAAGGGCATTTTCGCATCCGCTGTTGCTGTATAGATACGAACAAAGCCTTAAACGCTGCTTTATTCAAGAATATTATCCAGCAACTTTTTTTCTCAAAAACGGTACCACTATAAATAATGGCATAGTTTAGCTTAGTTGTTATCAGCAAAGTTAAATAAAATAATGTAAGTATTGTGCAAAAAAGTTGAGCCTCAACCTGGCTACGCCGAGCAGAGGCTCAATTCATTTTTATGCTGCTTCAAGCTTCCCAGCATAATTTCATGGGTTCCGTTTCTTACAATGGTCGCTCCATTTCGTACTGATCAATGATATGCTCCCACCCTAAGGTATTCATCGCTGTGAGCAATTTCGTGGTTTGGTCATCGATATTCACCCAAGTTAGTTGGGCGTAAGCGTTTTCCAGTGCTCCCAAGAGTGTTTCCCACGCTGGCCCTTCAGTATGAACGCCGGCCTGAGCAACTCTCCCTACCTTATGAACAATCGCATAAGCTAAGGGAGCCTCGTTTACCATTCCCCATTCATAAAAAGTATAATCAGCGATAAGTCCTTCTACACCGGCACGGGTATAATCCCAGGCACTCGTAAACGCCCTTAACGAGTTGTAACGTTCCCAATTGGGCACCGCCACTTTCCGTAGGAGAGAAGGCTTTGTAGTAGCGGAACTATCGGTATTTTTCTTAAACGCCCTGAGCTTACGGCCTATTTGAAAACCTACGCCTTGGTACGCCTTGATTGCTCGTTCGTTCTCAGTAATCACTTCCAGGCTAGCTCTTTGGCACCCTGATTGCTGCCACAAAGGAATAGCAAAATCATACATCTGCCGCACCATCCCCTGTCGTCTAAAAGCTTTGATTACACCTGTCCCCGCATTATATGCTGTTGGCAAACCTCCTTGCTCGCCAATCCCCGTAAGCATGAAAGCGACCAGCGTCCCCTTGTTTAATATTCCTACAGATAAGGCAAGATCAATCCTTGCTCTTTTTATTCGCTCCATCATTCCTTCTTCTGTAAAATTGATGGGAACGTAATACCCGGTAAAGGCATCATTAAATGTTTGAGTCAATACCGCGATAGGCATATCGCCAAGCGTAATCAATTGTTGTTCTTTCAAGTCTTTATTCTTTTGAAGGTGGTGCTTAATTAGTCTACAATTCAACACAATAAGCTCAAATACTGTTCCGTTAATTAATACTACCGCTCAAAATATACTCTTCTGGCCGCGTTTCAATCAATAAACTCACCAACGCAGGCTTACTCAAGCTACTCACAAAATTTTTGATTTTTTCAAAAAAAAGATAGATGCAACACTTTCTACGGTTCTTGCTGTGTCTGGTTGGCTTGAGTTTAGTGACGAGTTTTACGCAAGCAGAAACCAGACATATTCACCTCATCAAGGTTTTTGATAACGAAAACCACGACTACATTATTAGAGAAGGCTGCCGCAGTATTGGCTTTGGTATCGACCAGGAAGTTCACCTTCTGGCGGCCAACCTGGGAATCCTTAGTGTGATTGAATACGATCTAAGTGGACCGAACTTCACACTTAAACGCCTTGACGAGGTACTCAATTATGAAATGTCTTACCAAGAGCGGGACATTGTCATTTTCGCTTATGTTGGTCATGGTTTCCGTGACCCTAGTACTGCCAGCCCTTACCCGAATCTCTATTTCCGCTCTTATCAAGAGTCTGTTAATTTCGGAGATATTATGGAGCGTATTCAGGAAAAAAATCCGTCCTTACTCCTTAATATCGTTGTTGCATGCAATGTGACAATTACGGACCAGAGTGTACCACCTCCTTATCAGTCCATTAACACACCACCAGAAGTGGTTTCGTTGCCAAAGGCAGGACGATTTGGCACCATCTACCAAGGGCTTTTTGCAGATGAACCCGGTGTTACTAAAACGGTCAATCTTTTTAGTGCCGAGCAAGAGAACTATACTTTCATTTCTAACGATGGTGGAATTTTCTTTAACGAAATTCTCTATACCTTACAGGAGGTACTTGGGGGTGCGCCGTACAACAGCTGGGCAGAAATTTGTACAACAATTGCCAACCGTACGATCTCTCGGTCTGAGCGTAAAGGTATGCAACAAAAGCCATTGTGTGAATACAGTGTCCGCCTGAGCCCGGTTACCATCCCAGCCAATAGGTCGCGAAGTCTTTTTGAGCCCTCAGCCTGCGAATTAGCAGCGCGGGACCTCAGGAAAAGCCAGAGAGACCAACTGCGCAACCTCCGTCGACAGCACCGAGAAGGTATGCGTTCGGCCAGAAGCGGTAATCAAAGCAGAGCTGATCGGCGCTTACTAGCACAAGAGCAACGCGTACAATACGAGAATCGTAAATTGCGCCATGAAAAAGAATATCAGCGGCATTTGCAACAATGTCAATAAATCAATACTTGTCAATGAGAACCACGATCATCATTCTACTCAGTTTTTTGGCTATCAGTCTTTGGGCACAGCCAGAAACATTGGAAACAGCAGTCAATACACCACCACCAGCCGCAACGGTCACTGATGGCGTAAACTTGCCTCCCGTAAACACAGATTTCGTCCCTACGAAATCATCACAAGAAGTGTGGCTCTCCTTGGGCGTACTCGTTTTTGGGATGATTATCGTATTGGCGCAAGCCTGGATTATCAACAGCAGAAAAGAGCCCCTAAGCCAATCGCTGAAATACCTCAGTGTAACCCTGATTATTGTTGGTTCTCTTTTCTTGGTAACAGCTGGTTATGGCAATAGTCAGATTGCACCTATTATTGGTTTGCTAGGTACCGTCGCAGGTTATTTGTTAGGGCGTACCCAGTCGCCAGCAGAAGCAGCAAGTGGAAAGTAAGCTGGTGGAAGGGTGTAAGGGTGATGACTAAATATAGAAAAGCATCCCGCACCAAAAGTGGGAAGTGGGAGATCGGAAGTCGGAAGTAACTAAACACACGTAAAAAATAGGAGTAGATACTTCTCCTTGATTTACAGCGTATGAAGTTGATGCTAACGGATACCAAACATTTCTGACTTCCCACTTCCGATCTCCCACTTCAAAACTCCGACTTTGAAAAATGAAACACAGGAAAAAGAAATGAAACTTAGGATCGCGCTTATTTGTGGGTTGATGGCTATTGGGCTGTGGGGATGGGGACAAGTGGAGCATCAACCTCAGCGTATTCACTATTTTCCAGATAATGGCAGAAACTACTCCATTCTTGATCCTGGGCAGGAATTACTACAACGAAACCTAATGATCAGCAACCAAGCAGGGGGCTATGGGGTATCCTTTGCTTTGAGTTTTGATAAAAGCAGCTGGAATGGTTTCGCGCTGGGGCCTCGCTATTCTTCTATCTTTAGTTTGGATGGAGAAGAAGGTTGTTACATCCGTATTCGTACACAGTTTGGGCAAACGCCAGACAGCATCACCGAAATTGTCTATTTCCTGATTCGAGGAAAATGCTACTCCGTTTACTGGAATACGACATTGAAGCGGTGGGATTTGGTAGAGAATGCTTGCCGGGCAAATTAGTGTTAAAACACCAACTGCACCACGGTCCCTTCACCTCCCACTGATTGTACCTCAATTGTTCCTTTATGGGCACGAATGATCTGTCGAGAGAGGCTTAATCCTATCCCAGAACCATCTGCTTTGGTGGTAAAGAAGGGTACAAAAATTTGTTCTAATTGCTCCGATGGAATCCCTGGCCCATTATCAGCTACCTGGATAATAATTTGCCCTTGTTTATTGCGGTTGGCGTGCAGATGAATTGCCGGATCAACAATTGGTTTTTCCGCGCTACCTATAGCATCTAAAGCGTTTTTCGTAAGATTGATAATCACCTGCTCTAGCAAATGAGGATCTGCCTGTAAGTTGAGATCAGAGGGATAGCGATGCAAATGAAAGGCCACCCCCTGCTGCTGTGCTTGTGTTTGGAAGAGCGCTAATACCTGTTCCAGAAGTTCATTGGCCGAGACTTCCTGAAAATTTGGCGGAGGAACCCGTGTTAAGCTGCGATAGGTTTCCGTAAAAGCAAGTAGCCCTTCTCCCCGGCGTTGGATCACTTGTACAGATTGGCGAACATCCTGTAAGGTTTGGGCATCCGGAACAGGTTCGTCAGAAAGCATAGCATCAATAGTTCCGCTTAGGGAAGTGATCGGTGCTACGGAATTCATAATCTCGTGGGTTAGGATTCGGATCAACTTTTGCCAAGCTACCAGTTCCTGCTCCTCTAGTTCGTTTTGAATATTTTTAATACTCACCAAAAATAGTCGTTCTTCTTGCAAGCGCAGTTCGCTGGTGAGTACAGCTAACTGCAACAGGCGGTTGTCTACCTTTATTTTCACCAAGTCACGCTTCCCTTCACGGCTTTCACGGATAGCTTCCAGTAGTTGTGGGTCCACCTGTTCCAGGCCATCGACGTGGAGTAAAAAAGACTTGTGCAGCATCCTTTGGAGGGCTTTATTCATCAGTCGAATTTCGCCCGCTTCATTATAACACAGCAGTCCTATTTCAATCTGCTCCACAATCGTTTGTAGGAATTGATGATTAGCCTCTTTGTCTGCCCTGACTTCCTGAAACTTCCGATTGATCAAGTTAAAAGCTTCGTACAATTCGCCGAATGATTTGCCTCGATGCTCTGCTGTAGATGTAGCTGTAAAATCATTGTACTTGATAGACGTAAGAAAGCCCACCAAGTCGCGGTTGGTTTGATCAACAAAATACATGATGCTCAACAAGCACCCCAGTGCCAAAAGGCCGCTGAGTACTGCCAACAGCTGATTTTCCGGCCAGGAACTCAGCATTCCCGCCAAACCAAGACCTAGCAACAAAACCCTAATCACCAAATTAGTACGAAAACGATAGAGCATAGCGCCGATTTAAGGGTTAAAGGCGGATATCCTGCTTAATATTACCATCCTCCAGTTCGATAATGCGGCTGCCATATTGGGCATTTTTTTCACTGTGAGTGACCTGGATAATGGTCATGCCCTCTTCGTTCAGCTCCTTGAAAAGGTCCATAATCCTTTCTCCTTGTTTCGTATGTAGGTTACCGGTAGGTTCGTCGGCAAGTAACAAGCGTGGCTTGTGAACAATTGCACGCGCGACACCTACCAATTGTTGCTGCCCGCCGGAAAGCTGCTCAGGAAACAAGTCTTTCTTTCCTACGATCTGGAAGTTATCCAGCATGTCTGCGACGATGCTTTTCCTTTCTTTGGACTTGACTTGCCGGTACAGCAACGGCGTCTCAATATTTTCGTAAACCGTCAGGTCATCGATAAGGTGATAGGCCTGAAAAACGAAGCCCATGTATTGTTTGTGTAGCTCATTGCGGCTGCGTTCATTTAGCTTATGAACAGGTTCGCCTAAAAAGTGATAGTCACCTCCACTCGCACCATCCAACATTCCAAGAATATTGAGAAGGGTAGTCTTTCCTGCCCCACTAGGCCCCATGATGGTTACAAACTCTCCTTCTTCGATGGTCAAATTGATTTGGTTGAGTAACCATACTTTTTGTAAGCCATTGCGAATGGATTTCTCCAAATTGGTGAGTTGTATCATTTTAATTTCTTTATGTCAGGTTACAATATAAGTCTCTCTCCTCCAAATTTCGAAACACTCTTAGTAGTATAAGAGCATCCTTATTTAGAACACTTGAAAAAGACAAGACTTATGCCAAACATCTAAATCACTAACTATCAAACACATAACTCCCCAACCAGGGCCTTTCACCTGTTCAACTGTGGACAAAGGTGTACGATAACGAACGGTCTAATCAACCAAAAGGAACGACCTCAGGGGTGAATCCCTTGCTCTCTAGAAACTTCTTCAGTGCATGCCCGGTGCCTGTTGGCCAGGTCTTCACTTGCTCAAAAGGAATAATCTTCACTTCATCAATTTCCGGGTCATTGAGTTCAACTTCACCATCTGCATAAATGTGATAAGCGATAAGGAGTTGATTTCGTTTTTTAAACATATAATGTCCTAAGAATCCTCTAATTTCACCATCTAAACCAACTTCTTCCTTCACTTCTCGCAAGACAGCCTCTTCCGGGTCTTCATGCTTTTCCAGAAAACCGGTTACCAACGCAAATACCTTCGGAGGCCATTGGGAGTTATGTGCCAAAAGCACATTCCCATCTTTATACTCAATCACCGCTGCTACTACTGGCGTAGGGTTTTCATAATAAACGAAATTACAGCTTATTTCTAAACAAGCGGTATACCCTTCTGCGCTCATCCCTAAAGTACCTTTACAGGTGGGGCAATGATTATATTCCATAAAGTCGTTTTACAGCTCTTCTAAATTGTCCTCAAAGTATAACATTTGTGGATATTAAACTGGGCTTTTTTCACCACTATAGACACAGCGATTTACAATACCCAAAAACGAAGCCTAAACCATTTCTATCTGACTATGTGGTTAAACCAAGCGCTTTCGGTAGACACAGCGATCCTTAAAGAAGGATTACACTGTACGATAATGAACAACCTTTTCCTATTCCGAACACTTCCGCACCTCCCCATCTAACTATAAAAAGCTACTAATCAGACACTTAACAAAATGGCATAAGCCTTGCAGTTTTATAACACAGACGAAACTACCTGACTATGTTTTTACAATACCTAAAATTAGCATTAAGAAATTTCCGGTCTCGCCCAGGTTATTCCTTCATTCACCTTGCGGGGCTGGCTACTGGTATGGCAGCTTGTTTGTTGCTGTTACAATACGTCAGTTTTGAACTAAGCTTTGATCGTTTTCATAGTCAGGCCGACCAAATTTACCGTGTGGTTAACGAGCGTTTCCAAAACGGAGAAAGCGTTCAACGCGGCACGATCACCTATCCGACTATCGGCCCTACCTTACTTAAAGAGTATCCCGAAGTTACCAATGCTACTCGGTTTTTCTACGGCGGCGGCGAGTGGGTCAACCCCAACCAAGAAGACAGTTACCGCCTTGATCGTTGCTATTATACGGATGCTCAGTTTTTAGAAATTTTCGATTTCAAACGCTTGGCTGCTGCCAATGACAGTCTGCTAGCTAAATCCAGAGAAGTTGTACTTACCGCAAAATATGCCCGCGACTGGTACGGCATCAAAGATGGTGATTACAACCAAGTGCTTGGTAAAGAAATTGTTGTTGATGGCGCCCCCTTCCCCTTTAAAGTAGTGGGCGTTTTGGATGACATCCCCACCAATTCTCATCTACAGATTGATATCCTGGTGTCTTATGCCACTATCATCGAAGCTTTTGGTGAAAACGCGGATAACAGCTGGACCTGGTCTGATTTTTACCATTATGTAGCATTAGCTCCCGGAACAGATGTACTTGCTTTTGAGAAAAAATTAGAAGGCTTCTCAGAGCGCTATTTCCGAGGTAACGAAGTTTCGGGCAGTAAGGAGGTTTTCACTTTACAGCCTCTGCTTGATGCTCACCTAAAATCCAATGATTTGGAGTACGAAATGGGTAAAACCGCTAACGGAAAATCCATTTGGGCTTTATTAATCATTGCCTTTTTCATTCTGCTTATCGCCTGGATCAACTATGCCAACTTAACAGCCTCTCGGGCATTGGAACGCGCGCAGGAAGTAGGCTTACGTAAAGTCGTTGGTGCCAGTAATAGGCAACTCATCAATCAATTCTTTACAGAAGCTTTATTAGCCAACCTTATAAGTTTTGGCTTAGCCGTAGGTCTGGTTTTATTGATTCAACCTATCGCTCACCAAAAACTACAAATAGACCTCGGCGAACTGGCCAATACCAATATTTTGGCCCAACACCCTCGCTTGTGGGGTACGGCGGCCAGCTTGTGCCTACTTGGGTTAATACTCTCCACCTTTTATCCCTCCTGGATTTTGAGTAATCAAAAAATGGCATCGGTGCTCAAAGGCAGCTTTACCGGACAAGGGCGTGGACGTACATTACGCCAAGGCTTGATTGTTTTCCAATTTGCGACTTCTATTGGCCTTATAGCAGGTACGCTCTTGGTTTACCGCCAGATCAATTTCCTGCAAAAGAAAGACTTGGGGGTAAATATCGACCAAATGATGCTAGTACAAGCCCCTGAATTATCCCGATGGGACAGTACATTCATTAATCGCATGGATGTATTCAAAGAACAGCTCACCCAACTCAACGGCATACAAGCAGCTTGTACCGCCAGCCGGGCACCGGGCGAAGGCATTGGCCGAGTTTTCGGACTCATCCTGCCCGCTGCTGCCGATGATCGCAATCATACTTTCGGCTTTGTTCAAGCAGACCACAGTTACACTAAAACCTATGGTTTAGAGATTCTTGCCGGGCGTAGCTTGCGCCCTGAAGACCATAGCCCCAACATTGACGAAATCAACTCTTTGTTGATCAACGAAGAAGGCGTCAAGACACTAGGTTTTGAAGCCCCCGAAAAGGCGATCGGGCAAATCGTCAACACTTACGGAAAAGACTGGACCATTGTAGGAGTTATTCCTGACTTCCACCAATTGTCGCTCCATCATCCAATATCGCCCCTGCTTATCCAGCCTTTTTATGGTACAGGTCATCCTATTGCTATTCGGTTTTCAGGCAGTAGTATAGCTGCTACGTTACCACAGGTAGAGGCTTTGTATGATCAACATTTTCCGGGAAACACCTTCCAGTACAATTTCCTAGATGAGCGATTTGCTCAACAGTATGCCAGTGATCGGCAATTTGGACAAATACTGCTCTTCTTTACTTTGTTAACCATTATGGTGGCCTGTCTGGGCTTGGTTGGACTAGCTGCTTACGCAGCGCAGTTGAGAACCAAAGAAATCAGTATTCGAAAGATTCTGGGAGCAGGCACCAGCCAATTGGTCCTATTACTCAGCGGAGGATTCATGAAATTGATCCTGATTGCAGTTCTGATTGGTCTGCCCTTGGCATGGTGGGGCGTGCAACAGTGGATGACCAACTATGCCTACCGGGTAGATTTTTCCTGGTGGCAGTTGCCTCTGGCAGCAGTTCTTGGCTTAGGACTCGCATTTCTTACCGTCAGCTACTATGCTTTACGTGCTGCGTGGGTGAATCCGGCAGAGCAGTTGCGTGGGGAGTAAATAATTCGAAGCAGTAGAAGGTCTAAACTGTTCCTCTATTCTCTATTCTGTTATTTTTGACCAATCGCATGGTATAGTAACACCTACGACTGTCAAAATTCCTATACCCTGTACGAAGTACCTAATACNNCTTCTGTACGGTAATTATCAAGTGCGGGGTAATAATCCTCGCGATCTACATAGAAGCCAAATTCTCGTGGGTTTTCCATGATTTGCTTGATGGCCACCAAGCGAAAGTAGTAGCGGGAGGTTTCTTCGTTGAGGTTGAGGTCAAAGTAATTATCGGCTTCCTGCTCGCGGAGGTGTTTGTTCATATTACCACCACCCATATTGTAGGCTGCGGCTGCATTTGCCCAGCTACCAAAGCGTTCGCGGAGCGACTTAAGGTATTTAGCCGCGGCGTGGGTCGCTTTCTCCAGATGGTAGCGTTCGTCTACTTCATCGTTGATTTCCAGGCCATAATCGGTGCCGGTACCTTTCATAAACTGCCAGATGCCTTTGGCACCAGCAGGTGAAACGGCATTGCGCAAAGCGCTTTCCGCGACAGCGATGTATTTCAGATCAGTGGGGACACCTTCTTCTTCTAAAATTCTATCCATTATAGGAAAAAAACGCATCGTTGACTTAATCGATAGAATGGTACTGGAATGCCAGTAGGTATTGACAGTAAGCTCACGATCCAGCCTTTCGCGAACATCGAAATTATCCATTGGTAAGGCTTCGCCACAAAAACTAAAAGCCTTGTCTAGGTCTACACTTTTGACAATCTGAGGAACATTTTCGGTAGGCTGCCAATCGTAATCAGGTTTTTCTGTATTGCTCATCTGCGAGGCTACCAGAATAAAAATGCAGGTCAGTGCCAGCAGGATAAGGTTGATGCTCCAAAGTTTTTGCTTGCTCATGGGGAAGAGATTAAGACTTAATGTATTGCGCAAAAAACAACTTGCGCTTTTGTTTTGTGCTGTTTCTTTGTGTTACGTAAACGATAAAGATAATAGAAAAAATCAGCTCTTAACAAATTCCGCGGTCCCTTCATGCAGTACCGGAAAATTAACAGAATTGGCAATAAAGCAATACTTATTGGCCTTGTGGTGAAGTTCAGGAATTTTCTCTAGCATTGCTTCCGTTGCTACTTTCACCTTGGGCCGCAAGGTTACTTCTGTAAAATGGCCGCTCCCCGATTTTGTTTCTAGCATCGTTCCAATGGGTTCATCTTCGTAAGCGATCACTTGTATCTTATTGGTGCTACAGAGGTGTAAAAACCATAGCATGTGGCAACTAGAGATTGATGCCAACAATAGTTCTTCAGGATTGTAGCGCGTAGGGTCACCACGAAAAGAAGGATCTGAAGAGCCCGGGATAACGACTTGCTTTCCGGCCGCACTGAACTCGTGGTCGCGTTCGTAAGCATCGTAAGCAGAAGTACCCTGGCCCTTATTGCCGGTCCAGTTGAGCTGTAGCGTGTATTGGTGTGTTTTTTGTGACATGTGGCTTATTTAAAAGTGCAACTTCATCCCTTCATGAGAAGCTTTGAAGCCCAATTTTTCGTAAAAACGCAGGGCGTCGGGGCGCTTTTTGTCGGTGGTGAGTTGTATGAGGTGGGCTCCTTTCCTTTGTGCTTCCGCAATGGCCCAACGAAATAGTTGTTCGCCAATTCCTTGCCCTCGGTAATCTTTGTGGATACGCACGGCCTCTATTTGGGCGCGAATACCGCCTTGGTAAGTCAGATAAGGAATCAAAGTAAGTTGTAAGGTACCGATCACCTGGCCCTCTTTCTCCATGACCATCAGTGACTGATGAGGATCTTCATAAATCGTTTGAAAAGCTTGGTAATAACTTTCCGGAAGTGGTTTACGGAAATCTTCGCGTAAGCGGCCCAGTTCATCATCCGCCAGCATTGCTACAATTGAAATTACATCTTCTTTTTGGGCTTGACGAATGGTCATTGGTCGCTTTTTATGCTGTTCTTTATTTCCTTGGCTGCTTATACACCGGCACGGTGCTACAAGGCTCACCGTACATGATGCTCTTGACCAGCGGCTGAAGCCTGCGAGTAATCTCTAAATAAGCAGCAGGAGGTACAGGATGATCGCTACACCCCTTGATAACCAGACGTTGGTCGCGGTACTGCTCGGTGTCGAGTTGATCCAATTGGCGTAGGAAATAACTCCGGTAAAAATCATCGGCTGGCCCCTGAAAGATATCGTGTGCGTAGGGCGCAGCATAAGTCGCCACCAGCATGTAAGCCCAAACCGGGATAATGGCATCAGCCGAACAATAGACCAGCAGTATTTTGCCTTGGTATTGTTCCCAATTATGTTCTTTGAGTGCTTGGCGAAAGTCTTTTTCTTTCAGGATCATTTCCATGAAAAGGTAATCCTTCAAATCAAAGATAGCCAACTCCTGAGTCGGAAAAAACTCCTCCAACTTCAGGGTAATCAATCCACTATTTGCGACCCGATTTACGAGGGGTTGATCCATAATTTAATGTGAGGTTTAATAAAAAAGTCCTCTTTATCAGTCAGTTAAACATAAAAGACACTTGGGGATCGGCGAAGAACAACTAGCTCCCCTTAGCGTTCTGCGCGCCTTGTTCAACACTAAAATCTCCAGCCTGAAATGGGGGGACTTATTATTCGCCGCCCCTTGGTATAAAATCAAATCTTCACACTAAGCACCTAGCACTGTAAGGTTTGCCTTCTCGCCACAACCTTTATGTAGAAACAACAAGGCAAGCCTCAGATCATATTACTCCTCTTCTTCCTTTCCCGTGGCGGCTCTCCCCCTGTAGTTTTCAACATCTTCTTCGATGGGAGCATGTTCACCAATGGCATTCTCGAGGTTGCTAAACTCTTTGGGCTTGGGCAAGTCGTCCATGCTTTTGAGGCCAAAATAATCCATGAATTTCTCACTGGTAGCATAGAGCAGTGGCCTACCTGGCCCATCACTTCGCCCTACAATCATAACAAGCTCCTTCTCTAATAGTTTCTGCATGGCATAATCGCAACTCACTCCACGGATGGCCTCCAGCTCGGATTTTGTCACCGGCTGGCGATAAGCCACGATGGAAAGTGTTTCGAGCGCCGAACGCGACAGTCGTTTGTGGGTGGTTTGCCGCAAAAAGACCCCTACCGTATTGTGATACGCGCCTTTGGTAAGAAACTGATAACCACCACCTATTTCGACGATCTCAAAAGCGTAGCCAGGAGCAGCATAGCGTTCTCTCAGCTCTTCTATTGCTTCAATAATCTGCTCATCGGGAAAATTGAGCCCGAAGGCTTCCTCCAGCACGCTGTCGATTTCTTCCAGGCTGATCGAGTGATCGGTGGTAAAAATGAGGCTTTCAATATGTTGTACAAGATGATCCAAAGGCTAAGAATTTGGACAAAGATAAGCGGAGCGACTGTTTTTTGGGCCTTTTTTTGCGCTTATTTAGGCTCATGCCTGCTGCTGCTTAGGGCCGGGTTTGAAACCCGCCCCTAAGCAGCAGCGCCTATCCTTCTTGTAATGACCTCGTATGAGTCGCACAAGGTGACTTTTGCCTCGAGACGAGGTTACACAATTACAGTACTACCCAGGGCGTAGGCCTTTAGGCCGGAGCTCGGGGCCGGGACGGACCAGGACAAGGGGTAGCAGTGGTACCGAAGGTAAGAACGGATGGCCCGGTGCCGATCCCGTCCCGACTAGAAAAGTCGGGGCGGGAGATGGCATGGCCCCTGAAAACAATAAAGTTCTATGAAGGTGATAGGCCCCCTTTATGCCCGAACCTCTTTCAATTTAATGATCCTCAGTTTATCCAATACCCGGATAATGTAATAGGTAGGATCGATCTCGTGCCAGCGAATGCCCCCAAAATTGGCACGACTGCCATGCATGTGGTGGTTGTTATGATAGCTCTCTCCCATCATTAAAAAATCAAACGGAAGGAAGTTTTTAGAGGTATTCTTTAATGGGAAATTTACGTAACCGTATTTGTGCGCAAACCAATTGACAATGGCGCCATGGATCGGAGACAATAAGAATTGCACAGGCAGTAATAGCCACAACCACCACACATCTGCGTAGAAATAGTAAACAGCTACATACATGGTGCCCCACATGATGCGCGATGCTGCAGACCGTGCAAATTTATCGAACGCCAACCACTGAGGAACTTCCTGGGTAAACTGCTTATCGATCTCCATTTGTCCCTTATTTATTTGGGAATAAATGGTTTTGGTTTTCCACATCATTTTGAAGATCGACTCATCATAAGTAGGCGAATGAGGGTCTTTTTCGGTGTCGGCAAAGGCGTGGTGCATGCGGTGCATAATGCCGTAACCGTAGGCGCTCAGGTAGTTGGAACCCTGGAATACCCAAGTCAGCACAAAAAATATGCGCTCCCAAAACTTCGACATGGTGAACATTTGATGGGAAGCATACCGATGCAGGAAGAATGTTTGAAAAAACAGCGATGTATACCAGTGTATTAGAAAAAAGGGAATGATGACTTCCATGAGTTGTTTGTTTGTCTTTAGTCTAAGACAATACAAAATCAACTTTGTGACAAAAGAGGTTTATTTTTCGTAAAAAAGGTCTGCGTAGAGATCGCTGATCAAAGGGGCGAGGTGGCCTTTTTGGCATGCATTCCTAAAACTTTCAAGTAGAGGCAACGAGGGTAGTGAGATGGGTAACTTTGGAAGCTCGGGAGTTTTCAATTTTTCTTTTGCGCGAGAAACAATCTTGCGGCAGTTGTCTGCTTTTCGGTCAAAGATTACCTGTAGGTCTTCATAATCTACGTTGAAGAGTTCTCTCAAAACAAAGATGCCGCGCTCGACGGGTTCTAATTTGCGATGCATAAATGCCCATGCTTCATTGAGCTGATTTTCTACATCAAAGAGTGTCAATGTATTTTCGACGTTCTTGTCTTCCAAAACTTCCTCGAACTCTTCCAACGGTGTGCTCTTTCTTCTATTGCGTGCGTTGATGATGTTCAGACAGGCATTGGTCACCATGCGCACCAGGTAGGCCTTGATGTTCTCGATGTTGGTAGTATCTATGGTCAACCATTTCAGGAAAGTATCGTGCACGGCATCCTCCGCATCGGTCATTGACCCTAGCATTCTGACCGCAATAGCTTGTAAAGTGGGCTGATAAACAGCAATCACTTGAGTTTGTGTCACAAGAAGGTAGTTTGTCGGCAACCTGATTTGGTTGCCCACTCGAAAAGCACAAAGATACTAACAAGTGGATATTTCGGCGTGACCAAAATCACTTGGGTGGCTAATTGTGGGAATAAATCGAGGATTTTCGCGATTAATTCTGGTGAATACCGTTTTTCCTCTTATCGCCCGTGGTAGTCCATATTGGGTAATGGTTCATCATTCTTCAAATATCTCTCAAACCAATCTAATACTTGCTCGTTTACTTCTTTTTTATGTTCCGATATTCCGTGATCTCCGCCTTCAAACATTATCAAGCGATAAGGAATTCGATATTTTTCAAGTTCTAATGCGAGTCTTAAACTTTGTTCTGGTTTCACTCTCCAATCAGAATTCCCATGTAGCATGAGTAATGGAACGTCTTTCGGAAATTTATCGACCCACTTTATTGCTGAACGTTTTTCTATTTCTTCTTCTTTATTTTCTGCATAATTTGGGATTAACTCAGCCAGAACTCCGGTCTCCATTTCTGGTCTATCTTTGATGTTCTCATAAACATCAGATATTGCTCCTCCAACCACAGCAGCTTTAATTCTATTCGTTTTCGTTAAAGCTATGTAAGTCATCATTCCTCCTCTGCTCCAACCATACATTCCGATTTTATCAGTGTCAGCTGCAGCTACTTCTTCTAAAACTTCGGTTAAGATAATTATGTCGTTTACCTCTTCACCTCCAAATTCTTCCATTCCTTCCCCTCCACTATTTCCTCTATATTGACTGGCTATTACAACATAGCCTTCTTTTGCTATTTGGCCTAATGTTATCGCTCCATGCGCAATTTTCAATGAACCAAACGCTCTATTTCCACCACGATTATATATAACACAAGGATACTTCTCTTCGCTCTTTGGTTGAACCAACAACCCCTTAATTTCAAGGCCGTCGCTCATATAAGTTATTCCATATATTTCTATACTATCAAGATACTTGTATTCCTCTTTCCAACTTATCTGGCCATTGGTTTCCTCTGTTAATCTTGGATAAATTGGCGTATTCGTTAAATCAGAAATTAACCTTTTCTCTATTAAAAGGCTTTCTTCCTGTGCTTGACAACTAAAGATTAAGAACCAAAAAATTACTAGATGTAAATATTTCATTTTTCATTATTAAAGTGGACATCCCCCCCTCACAAGCACTCCTTCACTCGCTGCTTAAACTCCGTGCCACGCACCAACCGCAGGTAAGCATCTCTATTGTATTCTGACTGATTCTGCTGGTCTTGATGATAAAATTTGGCCAATCCAGCCGCGCCCTCCAGTGCTAGCGCCAATTGTAGCTGGCACAATACCTGGCGGCCCGCAAGCTCAGGGTGCTGTTCTGCATGCAGGGCCATGGTCAATTGAAAATAGCGCTCTAGCTGTGCAGGGACGAGGTTGTGCCAGTCGATAAAAACAAGGTCGGTATCCGTAGGAGCATAGCGGGCACTGAAGCGATCACCCACCGCCAGTGGGAAACCAAGGGGAGAACGATTCCCCAATTCAGGCAGGGCTACTTCTTCAACTTCGTTATCGACCCGATAACTGGCATACCAACGATCTTGCTTTTGGAAAAGGCTCACTTGGGTGTCTGCCCCCCTACCCTCTGCCAGGCCCGTCAATAGCGCCGCCTCGTGAGCAGGAGCACGAAAATAAAGTAAAGAAAAAACAATACCGATTAATACGACTAAGCCTATCCCAGCTATAATGCTTCTGCGATCGCTCTTTTTGCCCTCTTCACGGCGGCGATTATGAGGGCTGTCGATCTCTTCATTGTGCACCATGTCATAAGCGTAGGTGCCGTTTTCTTTTTTTAAAATTTTGACTTCAAAAAGCTCATCATCCAAGAAGAAGGAATAGTCTTTAGAGCTTTGTACACCAAAATCGATCAACATCACCTTGTTGTTACAATGTACCATAAGGTGACCACTGTCTTCTCCGTGATACAAGCCCACGAGATAGGTTTTGCCACCAAAGCCAGGAACTGTCCATTGTAATTGTGCCAAAATCAGCGAAATTTAGCGATGTTGATTTAGCTTTTCTAATTTTATAACCCAAAGTCTGCTCAAAAGATACACTTCCAAGGATATCAATAACCTTCTAACCGTAAAAAAATATCATTTACGCCCACTCATTTTATTGAGACTAGCATGCAAAAAAGTACCTAAATCTTGAAGAATTAACGTCATTAATTGCATTTTTGCAATATTCTGCAAGAATTAATGCAGTATTTGTCCGATTTTAACTATTTTTAAGGGTAATCATTCAGTGCAACGCCATGAAAAGAATAACCGAGGCCACCAGTGAATATAGGCATCTGGAACGCATGAGCGTCAAGGAGCTTCTGGTTAATATTAATAAAGAAGACCAAACCGTTTCTACCGCTGTAGAACGTGCTATTCCACAGATAGAACCCCTTGTAGTTGCTACAGCGGAACGCTTGCAAGAAGGAGGTCGTTTGTTTTATATAGGCGCCGGCACCAGTGGGCGATTAGGCATATTGGACGCTAGTGAATGTCCTCCTACCTACGGCGTGCCTGACAACCTGGTTATCGGTATAATTGCGGGTGGAGATACGGCCATCCGTAATGCCGTGGAAGCCGCAGAAGACAGCCCTTCACAAGCATGGACCGACCTGCGGGCTCACTATGTAGATGAGCAAGACATGGTCATAGGTATTGCGGCCTCTGGCACGACCCCATATGTCGTTGAAGGCCTCGCTCGTTGCCGTGAAAACGGTATTGCTACGGGTTGTATTACCTGCAATCCAGGAGCTCCTATTACTGAGCACGCCGACTTTCCGGTAGAAGTGGTGGTTGGCCCTGAATTCGTAACAGGTAGTACGCGCATGAAAGCTGGCACGGCACAGAAACTAGTACTCAATATGATCAGCACCAGTGTAATGGTTCGTCTGGGTCGTGTGCTGGACAATAAGATGATCGATATGCTGCTTAGCAACGAAAAGCTGATTGACAGAGGGGCTACCATGCTGGTACAAGCTTTAAAAATTCCTTACCCCGAAGCACGCACATTACTTTTAGAAGCGGGTAGCGTGCGCCACGCTATGGAAATTCATCAGCGTATTTCGAAGCATTGAAAAACTTCCTACTACTAGAAAGTGGGGCAACCAAGCTGGCTTGGGTACTGGCCTCCCCCCACAGCATCCTTCACCAAGGAGAGGTCTCTGGGCTCCACCCCTTTCTCAGTAGCGCAGCAGAATGGCAAAAAAGCTTACAGCTTATAAGTGTCCAACTTGGCAATGACTCATCGGTGAGTAATGTTTATTACTATGGTACTGGTTGTTCTCAAAATGATGGCCAATCGTTAGTGAAAAAATATTTCTCCACCTTTATGCCAACATTGCCTTGCCCCATTGTGGCTACGGATCTACTAGCAGCTGCTCGGGCACTTTGTCAACAAGAAGCTGGAGTTGTGGGTATTCTCGGCACGGGCTCTAATGCTGCACGTTATGATGGCCAGCAAATTGTAGACCAACGAGGTGGGCTAGGCTACGTACTCGGTGATCAGGGAGGAGGAGCCAACTTGGGAAAAATACTGCTCCTGGCGTTTCTCCAACAACAACTACCTGCTACTATCCGAAAAGCATTGCAGGAAGAATACCAACTTAGCAGAGATGCTATTATCAGTGAAGTATACCAAACGACTAACCCCAGCAGATACCTTGCCCAATTTGCACCAGCATTGAAAAAATGGCTTCCCGAAAGTAGTTTTTTGCAAAAAAAAGTAACCGCCGATTTTGGGCAATTCACTGATTTGTATCTACTGCCTTTAATGACTGGCGATGATCATTCCGCAGTCGCTTTTACCGGCTCTATTGCCATTCAGTTTCGCCCCTACCTGGAGGAAGCACTGCTACAAAGAGGTCTTTCTATCAAAACAATTATTTCCCCGCCCCTTCCTTCATTGATCAACTACCATCGATCGGTCCTTTAACCTGAGGTTCTTCTAACAAAAAACGCCCCACTCAAAGAGCGGGGCATTCAAATGGATTATAGAACAATCACTAGACCAAAAGTAGTAAGGTAAGGCGTGCTTACCCTACTGCTTTTAAATCTCCGGATCATCAGGAGTATTGGGGTTATTATCCCGTTCTGAGAACGGGTAAGGGTACCAATTTCTATTTCTTTCAGCATCAGCATCATTAGGGCCAGCACGATTGAATCGCTTGCTGTCGCCAAGGCGTAATCCAGACATCATCATCTCCATACAGCGGTTAGCATAGATTGCAGCCAGTACATCTGCCTGTGTTTCCGGGCCGCTGTAAGCAGGCAATCCGGCACCAATACCAAAGGCATCATCACCAGCTTGCTTGGTCAGTACTTCATCTAATGCGCCGATCGCATCGCTCAGCTGATTTTGCCGTGCATAAGCTTCTGCTTTGATGAGCAACATTTCACCCGGCAGGTAGATAGGAATACCGTCTTTGTTATCATCAAAAAAGGCAGCTGCCCGGTAATCATTCATCGCAGGGTTCAAGTCCTGAAAATAAAAGGCCAGGCGTTGATCTGCAGCATCTGGCTGAAGATCAGTTGGCAAACCTAAAGTCAAGTCAATCGGCTGATAGACATTGTTCGTCAGGATCGATACGAAAGCAATGGGGTTGGTACTAACATCATCATAAGTATAGGTAGACGTCACACTTAGGTCTACCGCGTTGGCAGCATTAATCGCATCACTATACCGCTCATCGAGCAGATAATAGCGTGCGAGTAATGCCTGCACCGTATTTGGGATATCAATATCTGCTGGAATACGCTCCTTTAGTCCACCATCATCACTGGTGAGGATATCACGCGCTTTCTCAAGTGAAGAAATTGCTGCTTTGATGGCTTCTTCACGGCTTGAGAAAGTAGCATTCTCTTCTGTTGTCAAGGTAACCTGCTCAAAGAAGTCGGCCATTGTTCCGTTAGCGAGTGCCTGAAAAATCGAGGCATAAGCTATCGTCCAGGCACGCGTATTAGCATCAGGAATAATATCGGCATTGGCAATTACCTTGTCAGCTTCATTGCGTGTCAATAGACACTGCTCCCAGATATTGGTAACGATGCCATTGCTACCTGGCAGGTCTGCATACCCTAGGGAAACGCCGTTTTCTGCTGCATTACCAGGGTTAATAAGCCTCAACTCTCCTGTTGTGAACCCAGCACCAGCGACGGTAGCATAAACAGGGCTTTGGCGACCAACAGAGAACCGGCGCTGCGCGCCAGCTGCCAAACCAATCACACCATCAGGTGTACTTAGCACCTGAGCTTCTGTAGCAGCGCCTGGATTAGTAAAATCCTTTTCGCAGGCTGCAAAAGTGAGTAAACTGAGCAGTAAAATACCGCTGTGCTTTAGATATATTTTTAGACGATTCATGTCGTAATATTTTAAATTCTTTGACAATTTGTGCAGTTCCTAAAAGTTGGTCTTCAGGGTCACGGTATAGACACGAGGAATCGGCACCTGGCCGAAATTCACGCCGCGCAACAGGTTACTTTGTCCACCAGCATTCACTTCCGGATCATAACTGGTAAAGTCATCAATAGAGAAGAGGTTTCTTCCCCCAACTGTTAGTACCGTATTGTTTAAAGCACCATCAAATAATTTATCAAAGGTATAGCTCAGGGTAATTTCACGTAGTTTGGTAAACGAACCATCACTCATCCGCCATTCCGAAATTGGATAGATCGACCATACCCAACCACGGGGTAGTTCACCAGTCAATTCCTGCTCAGCAAATTCACCTACTCCAACTCCCTGACGTGTTCTTTTATCGGCATCAAAAACATCAACACCCTGAACAGATTCGAACAAGAAGCCTAAGCTTAATTTACCTACATTGATCTGTGAGCCCAGGCCTAATATAAAATCAGGGTTAGGGTCACCAATTACGCGGCGTAGCGGATCACCTGTTGGCTGACCATCAGCATCACGACTAGGCGTATTGGTCGTTACATCACCGCGTTCTTGCTGGCGCAAGCCGTCAGGCGTCAATAACATACTTCCATCAGCATTAGTAGCTTGGTACGTCCCATAGAAAACACCTATAGCTTCTCCTTCTACCAAGAATATTGGTGCACCGGCTACATTATTGATACCGATTAAGGTTTGGCCAAGGTTGAATACCTTGTTACGGTTGCGGCTAAAGTTGGCAAAGACATCCCAGCTGACCTTGCTCGTCCGAACAGGCGTCGCTGTCAGGGCAATTTCCAAGCCCTTGTTTTCCATGTTTCCTACGTTGGTCGTAATTGCCTTACCGCCTTGCGAGGCAGGAAGTACGCGTTCTACCAACAAGTCTTCAATATCCTGCTGATAATACGTAGCAGAAAGGCCTACCCGATCATTGAATAGTGATAAGTCTGCGCCAATCTCCAACTCTGTCTGGCGTTCTGGCCTTACATCAGGGTTGGCGAGGGTATTACTGGCATTGATCGTCAGATCACCACCAAGGTTACCTGTGCTGAAGTTGTTGAATCGATCATAAGGGCCGATACCTGTAAGGTTACCAGCTTGTCCCCAAGAAGCACGCAAGCGGAAGGTAGAAACAGCATTACTTATGCCACTACCTTGCCAGAAGTCTTCGTCAGAAATCAGGTAACTACCACTCACCTTTGGGTAAAACTGGTTGCGATTATCAGGGCTGAACGAACTCGCGCCATCCACACGCCCAGCGAGGGTAAGGAACAAGCGATCTTTCAGGCTGAAGGTTTGCTGGAGGTAGTACCCCCAAATTTGCAAACGCGCAATATTAGATTGTGGGGCAAACGGATTGGCTGCACCACTTACTGTTTCTACAAAAGGCGCTAGTGCGCGACCGTCAGCAACGGTGTACTGGTTTTTCGAAAATTGAGAAGAAAAACCAAACTGGGTTGTCGAACTGATATTATCGGTAACGATCGTGGTGTAAGCACCATTGATATCATGGTTCATTTGGAACACCTGGTTAGTAGCTGTAGAAGCATAACCATCATCGAAATAACCAGGGTTTACCGGGCTATAAGGATACGGAGGAATGAAGGTATTACCCAACTGATTGTAAGTATCCGCACCTGCCAGATAAGTCAGGCTAAATCCTTCAAAAGGAAAAATAGAAACCTTCACATCAGCAATGGCACGATTTACCTCCTGGTTGATATCAAAATCTTCGATAACACTCAGTGGGTTCACACGAGTAGGTTCTACTGATTGCAGGTTGCCCAACTCATCACGCTGGGTAATGTCCCAGATGTTGTTGGTAATATTAATGGTGTTGATCGGACTCCAGAATACGTTGCCATCCGGTTTCTCATTAGAGTAAGAATTATTGTAATTCAAACCCATAGAGATGCTCATCCAGTCACTAACGGTTTGATTATAGCGTAAGCGAGCACCGTAGCGGCGAAAATCCGTATTGCGTACAATCCCTTCGTTAAACGTATAATTCAGGGCCGCGTAATAGTTTGAGCTTTCATTTCCGCCTTTGATAGCGAGATGCTGATCCGTACCCATGCCGGTGTCAAAAATCTCGTCTTGATAATCATAACGTGTAACGGGTACTTTGTCGGTAGAGAAATTAGCACCAACCGTAAGACCGCCAGTAACGGGGTCAGCACCTGCGATAGGATACAGTCGTTGAGTTGCACTACCAAACTGCTCACCTCTGAGGTTGATATAAACCTTTTCTCTGATTTGGTTAACATTCAGGCCAGAGCTAAGGGTAATTTGTGGCTTGCCCGCTTTTCCTTTTTTGGTGGTAATCAAAACCACTCCATTAGAAGCTCGTGATCCGTAGATCGCAGCGGCAGCAGCACCATTGATTATTTCAACACTTTCAATGTCATTGGGATTAAGGTCCGCAATCCGGTTGGTACCAGGCTGCGCTGCTCCTGCATCAACATTGGTATTGGTAACATTGGAGGTTGCGGCACTGATAACGACCCCATCTACAATGTAGAGCGGATCAGAACTACCAAGAATGGAACTAGAGCCACGTAATCTAACCGAAAAACCGCCGGCAGGATCACCAGAGTTTTGTACGATTTGGGCACCAGCAACCCTACCTTGTAGCGAACTGAGTACGCCTTGAGGGTTAGCGTTGGTAAGTTCCTCAGCCTTGACAGAAGTAATCGAGTTGCCTAAAGAACGACGACTAGAAGTTACGGAAGAACCGATGACCACTACTTCATCCATTCTCAAGACGTCGGTTCCCAAGCTCACATCCATCGTAAAAGCTTGCCCAGTACGGGTTACTTCTATTCTTTCAGCAACCGTGGTAAAGCCTACATAAGAGTACTGAAGTTCGTAAGTAGCCGCCGGGCCACTAGCTTCGATGGTGTACGTCCCATCGATATCAGTAATAGACCCTGTACCTAGAGACGGAATAAGGACGGTCACCCCAATGAGGGGCGTTTTATTTTCATCAACTATCGTACCGTTAACGGTAAAGTTGAGATTTTGCGCCTGTAGCGCAAAGCCGGCCAATAAGCAGCATAAAGCCGGTAGCAAGCGGTGTAAAGTGTAAGATCTTTGCATAGCCTCCAATTTTTGTATATCCTTCGGGGCTAACCTGCAAAAGCTGATGTTTTAGATTCTAAGAAGTATTAGATTCTGTTGAGTGTTGGCAAAAATAAAACAGCTACGAGTACAAGTTAGGCGATAGAATTTGGTATACGTTTGGTTAGGATTGTAATTTAATGCGGTGAAATGAGCAAAAGCTTGCGACTTAATGCTTATTTCATTGCATATTTAAGCATAATTTCCCGACTTATTGCCAGAATAGGCCAAAAAAATTGCAATTTATTGCAACAAAAACCAATACAACTTCGCAAAACCGGCACTACTGCTATCATTATGCATTTTTATGCAATATTGAGCCAAGTGTTCTTTTCCTATCCAAATGCCCAAAAAGTAAACTTCATGCTAAAGAAAGAAAGACAGGCGCTGATTCTAAGGGAAGTCAATATTCACAATAAAGTGTTACTGAGTGACCTTAGCGAAAAGTTTACGGTGTCGGAGGATACTATCCGAAGAGACTTACAGGAATTGGCCAACCGCAATAAGCTGATCAAAGTTCGAGGAGGAGCACTTTCTCGCTCTTATCATTCCTACTCCTATCGGGAAAATGATATTTATGCCTATCAAGAGAAGACTATTATTGCCCGAAAGGCCATTAGTATGCTTAGAGATGGGATGTTGGTATTAATCAGTGGAGGGAGTACCAATAAAGAAATTGCCAGAATTTTACCACCAGAGTTAAAAGTCACCTTTTTAACGATGAGCCTGTCTACCGCTCAACAGCTGCTGGAACATCCCAACTGTGAGACTATTTTTTTGGGAGGCTTACTTTCCCCTACTGCCAAAGTGAGCATAGGGGGGGAAGTTATCACACAATTGCAACAATTGCGTCCAGATATTTGCTTTATGGGTGCCAATGCTATTGACCCCGAACATGGTCTTACAGATTCTGATTGGGAAGTTGTCGTTGTAAAACGAGCTATGCTCAAGGCTGCTACAAAGACGGTAGTACTATCTATTGCAGAAAAACTGGGGAGCACCCAGAAAATTCAGATTTGCGAACTTAATAACATTGATTACCTCCTTACGGAATTGCATCCAGAGCACGACGACCTCAAGGGCTATCGAGAACGAGGCGTAAAAGTATTGTAACAGACTATTTGAAAAGAATACCTCTGTTATTGTCTTTTTCTTCTGTCACAAACATGTTCAACAGAAAAAGGCACAGGGCCTTTAATAGCAATCTGGCCAGTATCCTGGTGAATTTTTCGTTCGTAACCAGGGCAACGTTTACAAGTATAAACTATCCAACTTCCTTCTTGGCGTGCTTCGCAGTGATGGACACTTTGCAGTGCTGTTTCAGCGATGGGGAATACCACTGTCATAAAATATTGTGTGTTCAATTGGGAATCTATGCCAAGGCAAGGTATTTATTGTATGTGATGGGTACCTCAGCAGTTATATGTTTTTTCCTTATACGTAGGCTTTTTCCATAGGTTTCACCCTATCGTTATTTTTTACACCGGAGATTAGTGCTGCGCGTTCAAAATTTCCCGACAAGCGCTTATCTTTGCCGCTATGAATACGACTACCCCTACCATCCACATGGTTGATTTGAAGACGCAGTATGAAAAACTGCAAACCGAAATCGACCAGCAAGTAATTGATGTGATCCGCTCTGGTGCGTTTATCAACGGTCCAGCGGTCAAGAAATTCCAAGCCGATTTAGAAATCTACCTCGGTGTAAAGCACGTTATTCCCTGTGCCAACGGAACCGATGCCTTACAGGTAGCACTGATGGCATTAGGCCTTCAGCCTGGTGATGAAGTCATCGTTCCTGCCTTCACTTATGTAGCCACAGCCGAGGTAATTGCCCTGCTACAGCTAAAGCCAGTGATGGTAGATGTTGATCCTCACACCTTCAATGTAACAGCCGAACTCGTGGAGGCAGCCATTACCGATAAGACCAAAGCCATTGTTCCGGTTAATCTTTTCGGTCAATGTTGCGATATGGCTCCTATTCTGGAGCTTGCCCAAAAGCACAATTTATTTGTCGTCGAAGACAATGCCCAGGCTATCGGTGCCAGGTATACCTTCCCCGACGGCACCGTCAAAGCTGCAGGTGCGCTAGGTGATATTGGCTGTACCTCTTTCTATCCTTCCAAAAATCTTGGTGCCTATGGTGATGGTGGTGCTATCTATACCGACAATGATGAGCTAGCAGCCAAGCTACGTATGGTAGCCAACCACGGCCAAAATCGTAGGTACTACCATGATGAAATCGGTGTCAATTCGCGGCTCGATTCTATTCAGGCGGCTATCCTGGGCATCAAACTTCAGCATCTAGACAGCTACAATGCAACCCGCAAAGCAGCTGCCGACTACTACGACCAAGCCTTTGCAGACATTGAGGCACTGATAACACCAGCCCGTCAGGACAATAGCACGCACGTTTATCATCAATATACTCTTCGTGTTACCAATGGCAAGCGCGATGAATTGCAAGCGTTCCTTCAGGAAAAAAGCGTACCCAGTATGGTTTATTACCCGGTACCTCTTTACGAACAGAGCGCCTACAAAGGAACAGCTGCCAACGATGTAGATTTTCTACCAACAACAGACCTCCTTTGCAAAGAAGTGATCAGCCTGCCTATGCACAGTGAGCTGCAGGAAGATACCCTCGCATATATCTCTGCTCAGGTGAAAGCTTTTTTCTCTTAAAACAAGCCCATGAGTGCAACCTACTATGCTCACCCCACCGCGATTATTGATGAGGGCGCACAAATAGGCGCAGGGAGCAAAATCTGGCATTTTTGCCATTTAATGCCTGGTGCAATTATTGGTGGAAGTTGCTCTTTAGGGCAAAATGTGTTTGTGGCCAACAAAGTCCGGCTGGGGCGCAATGTAAAGGTGCAAAATAACGTCAGCCTATATGAAGGCGTCATCTGCGAAGACGACGTCTTCATTGGGCCAAGTGCCGTATTTACCAACGTCATCAATCCCCGCTCTGGCGTCGAACGCAAGCACGAATACCGGCCAACGATCTTACGTAAAGGCGTAAGTATCGGAGCCAATGCTACCATTGTTTGTGGTATTACTTTAGGCACTTACGCTTTTGTGGGTGCTGCCAGTGTCGTCACCAAAGATGTTGCCCCCTATGCATTGGTCGTGGGAAATCCTGCCCGGCAAATCGGATGGATGAGCGCCCATGGCGACCGACTGGAATTTGATGACCAAGGCAAAGCTGTTTGTAGTGAAAGCGGGGAGAGATATTCATTGCTGGATGGACTTGTGAAAGTTGAGTAGTGAGTTCAGAAAACATATTAACCAGTTAACCAATCTTTTGGTGCAGAACTAATCTCAAATAAGGGATACTCCTATCGTGTTAAACCAAACAATATCTTTTCGAGTGAATTCAAATCGAATAGTTAAAAAACAAAAATGTTTATTTTTTTTAATTAAAAACTTTTACGTAGATTGCTTTTAAAACAGCATTATGCCTCAAAACAAAAGCTTTCTCTTTCCCCAAACTGAACAAAAAATCTCTCAATATGCCAAAGCCTTAGCCCACCCTGCCAGATTAGAAATCATTGATCTCCTAAGAAGATTTGATTTCTTAATGCATAAAGAAATAATTGAATTCATCCCTCTTTCAGCTAACAGCGTAAGCCAACACCTAAAAACATTATGCCATGCGCAGATTCTGATCAAAGACACCTTCGCTGGCGCAGTTGGTTACCGTATAAATGATGTAGGCTGGCAGTCTGCTAAAAATAGCCTGAAAACATATTTTTCAAACGTGGGCTAGCGTCTTCAACAAAGAGCCTTACCTTACCCCTCACTAGACCAGTTAGACATTCAAATAATTATTGTTCCTTCGCAACAAACTGGCTCACTATGCACAAATATTCACTTCTTCTTTTTCTGACAGGATTGCTCTTGACAACTTCCTGCCAACCAACCTCATCTGCCGAATCTTCTACAGATGACGCCACCCCTCAAATCACCGATGCTATGCTCGGACAGCTCATTATGCAGGGCTTCCGGGGATTGGAAATCGACAGCGTGAGCCCTATCATTAAAGACCAACTCGCTAATGGGGAGATTGGCAATATTATTCTATTTGATTATGATGTGGGCCTAAAACGTTACGGTCGAAACATTGATTCTCCGCCACAAGTCGAGCAATTGTTGACTGATTTGCAGGCATTGGCACCAGGCTTTTTACTCACAGCTATTGATCAAGAAGGGGGACGTGTAACCCGGCTCCGACCTGTTTATGGTTTTCCTGAAATTGCGGCAGCTCAAGACATGGGCGCCAAAGAAAACACCGACTCTACCACTTATTATGCTACTCAAAACGCTACTAACCTAAAAAAGCTTGGTTTTAATGTCAATTTTGCGCCGGTGGTCGATATCAACGTCAATCCGGACAATCCCGTGATTGGAAAAATCAAGCGAAGCTATGGTGCTACGACCGGCCAAGTTGTCCGTCACGCTCGTGCATGGATCATTCCTCATGCCAGTGCTGGAATTCTTTCCGTCCTCAAGCATTTCCCTGGTCACGGTAGCTCAGAGAGTGACTCCCACAAAGGTTTTACCGACGTCACCGCTACCTGGACGCCCGAAGAGTTGGAACCTTTTGAGCAACTGCTCGCGTCGGAGGAGGTCCTGGCGGTCATGACGGCACACGTTTTCAACCGCACCATTGACTCTATCTACCCCGCTACCCTCTCGCCCCACTACATTCAGGCTATGCTTCGGGACTCTTTCCATTATGATGGTGTCGTTTTTTCTGACGACCTGCAAATGAACGCGGTAAATAAACTTTACGATTTTGAGACCATCATCAAGCAATCCATCCTCGCTGGTGTCGATATGCTCGTTTTTGGCAATAACCTCGAAGATTATGATGAAACACTCGCCCGTCGTACCATCGCGACTTTACGAAAGCTGCTAGATAGCGGAGAGATTCCCGCAGAACGCATCTTAGAATCCTATCAGCGTATTACTAATCTTAAAAAGCAACTGTCTAAATAGTTAAACTTGTATTAATCCGAGGTACAGAGCTTGCTGTAGATCATTTTCTTGTCGAATTTTAAGGGAGTTCGATATTTTTTCAAACACCTACAACAAAATTCTCTGAGATGAAAACGACAATGCTCTCCCTCTTTTTCCTGCTTCCTCTTTTATTATTGGCCCAAAAAACGACCGACCAGCGCATCATCTTCGGTATTGCCCAGTCGCATTTGCATCTAACAACAACAGATCATTACGAGACCTACAGCAGCAATAGCCGTAGCACCAGCATTCGTAGCGAGACCAATAACAGCCGTGGACTGGGGTTCAATTTAGGCTATAGCCGTACCGTTCACCCACGCTGGGAATTGACTACCCGAATCAATTACGCCGGCAATAAAGTGCAGGATACGATTCATTACTATTACCGTTTACCTACCACCACTTTGCCAGATACGCGCACCCGCTCTTACCGTGCGTTTTGGTCAGAAGCTATGGTCTTTTGGCGGATGATCGGAGATCGAAGCCTTGCCGACTTACAGTTGGGTACCGGGATAGCTCATCTCTACTACCGACAGGAATACAGCTCCGGCTACGTGTATAATCTGGACTTTGATCAATTTGATGTAAAATACCATACTATTGAACGAAAGGGGAGTTTTGGCATTCCTATTCATCTACAGTTCCAATACCCCATCAACTACAACTGGAAGGTTGGTTTCGCCGCTCAATTCAACTCCTTTTTCGATGGTAACAAACAGTCTGGCGTTACGGCTTTTGCTGCGTATCGCTGGTGAGCAGTAGTGCGTTTTTTACCACATAGTCACAGATAATTTTCTAAAAAAAACCAGGTGACTATGTGGTAAAAAACCATCTCTCGTAGCGACTACTCCCCTATCAACTCATACAACCCTTCCAATTTAGGAGTCAGGATGATTTCGGTACGGCGGTTTTGGGCCTTACCTGCGGCCGTATCGTTGGTTGCGATAGGATAAAACTCTCCCCGGCCTGCTGCGATGATACGCTCGGCAGCGACGCCATTAATCGTCAATTCCTTCACCACCGTGGTTGCACGGCCTACGCTGAGATCCCAATTAAAGGCGGCCTCTCCATCGGTGTCGGTATGGCCTTCTACTGTAATATTGATATCCTTATTGGCTTTGAGTACCGTTGCCAGTTGTGCAATAGCTTGTTTCCCTTGGTTGTTAATGGTCTTACTACCAGAGGCAAAAAGCAGGTTTTGGCTTAAAGAAACGTATACTTTACCATTCTTTTCCCGCACTGTAAGGTCTGCTTCTGAGAACCCTAGCAAAGCCTGGTTGACCCTGTCGCGAATCGTCCGCAAGCGGGCTTCTTTGTCTGCGATGGCTTTCTCCAACTCTGCTACTCTTGCCTCCCTGGCTACGAGTTCCTGCTGAAGGCGTTGTTGATTTTTCTCTTCGTCACTCAATTGCTGTTGGAGGCCTTGTAACTCTTTTTGGCGTTGATTCAGCTCTTGTTCTTTCTCATTGAGTCGTGCATTGAGACTTGCATTTTCATCACCTGCCGCAGCCAATGTAGTACGGTTCTGTTCGAGGATTCGATCATAACGTGCAAGTAGATCGCGATTAGTCGCATCTAACTCTGCATACCGTTGGCGAGAACGCTCTAGGTCCGTTGCAACTTGTTGCCGTTGTTCCTGTTCAGCAGTGAGTTGAGATTGCAATTTAGCCGACTGGTTGCGGTAGCTATCCAACTCCGCTTCCGTTTCATTAAGCCGATTGGAAAGGCGGTTTTTGGCAATTTCGAGATCAGTATATTTTTGTTGTGAAACGCAGCTGGTTAGGAAAACAAGCAGCAGCATATTCAGGAAAAACAAAGAATTACGCATAATTTAAAATGGTTGTTCAAGGGTAAATGAATCAATGGTCTCTTTAACGTAATCTAGTACACCTAAGGTTCGTAAACCTCCTTTTTTTCGACGAAAAAAATAAATAAAAAAGCCCTTTCTACTGAGGCAGAAAGGGCACGTATACGTTACTGAATTACTACTCCATTTTAATTCGCATCAATGACTTCACCGCTACCGGTGATCGACACATCCAGCAGGGGCTGCCCCTTGTAGTAGACATCGCCACTGCCCGTAATCCGCACATCCAGGCGGTCTTCAACCCGGACTTCAGCATCACCACTGCCTGAGATTTTTATATTCCCTTCGCGCACCGCAATGTCGAAAGCCTCTAAATCACCACTCCCTGTAACATCCAGGCTCAGTTCATCAGCTAAACCTTCCAGATATACTTCTCCTGAACCGGAGATATCAACCTCTATATCATCGGCCTCCAGTGCCATATTGATTTCACCAGAGCCAGAAATACGAAGCTCTATATCGCCTACTACAAAGGTATTGGTGCTTATAATCTTACCGGAACCACTGATTTTGATCTCATTTAAATCAGGAACAGTAATGTAGAAAATGAGGTTATCCACGTCACGGACACAATCTTCGGTTCTGATCGTCCAAATACCACTGCTGCTTATATCCAGATCCAGTTCGTCAAAAATATCTGACTTCCCTTCAACCGTTACTGATTGTTCTGGCCCTTGGGTGATTTCAACCCTGGCGTCCATCGCCAACGAGATTCCGGAAAAATCCGGCAAATTAAGATCAATAGTACTTATCGGGCCATCCGCATCCATGCAACCAAAAAGGCCGTCATCATCATTGATATCTACAAAACATCCACTAAGGAACAAGCTGCCGGTGCATACCAGCACGAAAATAAATTTAAGATTATTCATCATTTTTGATTTTTAGGGTTAAGTATTGGGGGTGCTCTCCCGATTGCTCGGGATCGCGAGGGTGTTCGTTCCGATACCTCGGAACTCACGGTTGGTGCTCTTCCGATAAATCGGAATCACGGTAGTGTTCGCTGCGCTCACGGGGGTGCCGACTGCGTCGGCGGTAGCCGCGCTAACCGCGAGCTTTAGTGAGGAACGAGCACAAACGTGAGCGCAGCGAACACTACCTGCCAAGTGTGGAAGCAAAACACAAAGCTCCTTCCCCATCGTCGAAATATCGAGCCAATAGGTTGTGAGGTTTACCAATTATTGCTTCTTCTGCGACCAAACCAACCGAAACGCAGGGTTACTCCTGCAACAGCACCGGAAAAGTCTTCGCCTTTCAGTCCACGGTCTTCGTTAACACCAGTCACGTAGCGATAGCCTACTGTTCCGGCCAACCTAAACCAGCGGGTAATATTTAATTCCATGCCTATTTCTGGCGTTGCCACGAAAATCTTGTCCAATTCACGGTAAGGGGTATTGCCATTCAGATCAATATTAATAGCGCCCCAACCAAGACGTGCGCTACCGTACATGTGTACCAGGCGGTGTGGTTGGTAAGTACCTCCTAACCAAAAGCCGCCATGGCCAATATCCAACACATCTACCTCCCCATCTTCGTAAAGTTGATCAAAATCTACACTGGCCAAGCCGTAGCCGCCAATGAAGAAACTGTTGATCACCAGGGCACCACCGCCACCTACCGAAGTACTCAGGTTGTTGCTCAATCCATATTCCGTAATTGGGCCACCAAAGGCTCCAACAACTCTGGCCTGATTAAAAAGGGTTTCATGTTGGGCTTGTAAGCCAATTGTTGCGGTGAGTAACACCGCCAAAAAAAGAAGTTGTTTTTGCATTAAATTTTTCATTCGTCGAGTGTATTTAAGACTTAAGTGTTGTCTCTTGGTTAATTTATTGTTTAGACATGGCACAGCCAGTACTTAGTGTGCTACACTAAGCGCCTGGTACACTACCAGTCGTAATTAAATCCTTGATTTAAGCTTGATAATACTACAGGCGGATACCAGCTGAGAAGCCTATCCAACCTTGAAAATTCGTTTCTCCCTGCTGCTCATTCCACAGCGGGTTAACCGGAATACGTGAACCGTAAGTATCGGTAGACGCATCATATAATTGAGACCACATCACATTGAGTACAGGGCCGGCATAAAAGCTCATCCGCCCATTCAATTGATAGTCAAAAGTTGTTCTAAATTGTCCTAGCAGGTTAAGTTTACTTGTCCAGGAATCCATCTCATTAACGTGCATCGCTACTGCCTCTACGTTCAACAAAACTTTCTTTCCCAGCCGGGGAACCACCCCTAAACCATAACCTACAGACCAAGTGGTATACACTGCTTCGGAGGTTAGGTTGTCAACCGTTTGCTGCTCTACAACATCCCAGCGCAAGCCTAGGTGAACAATATTGTAGAGCTTGCGTATCCCGAATTTTGCACCCAAATTGACGTACATATTTTCAGTCGCACCAACCTCTACCCGATTGTAACCGTACTTAACAAAACTCAGTAATCCCAAGGGAGCTTTGCCCGTCGTATCACAAACATTCACCAAACCTACCTGTCGTTTTTCTACGTAGCGGGCTCGATTGTAAAAGCTACTTATTTGGCGTTCCACATCACCTTTGGCCCAGTTAAAAGCGCCAGCGGTCTGTTTACCATCCAAATGGTGCTTGGAGATATTGAATAATCCAGCAACCTGTGCGCCTGTCATGCTATCCAGTACAATGTTTCCAACGCCTGCTACTTGCGCGCCTTCTACTGTTCCTCCTGTATGATTGACTAAGCCAGCTAGTTGGGTGCCAATAACGTTTCGTCCAACTTGGTTAACGCCACCCGCCATCTGGAATCCTCTCATATCTTCTACAACGGAATTGGCAAATCCGCCAATTTCAAAACCATCTACAGCTTTACTGGTTCCCCAAAAAACGTTGATCGAAACGTTGTTAGTCACCTCATTACTACGGTGCGTATTAGTGCCAAAATAAGGCAACAATGAAATCTGCGCCAAGCGGTGGGTGGCATCGTATTCTTCCATTGCCATTTCTCGCTTATGGTTTTCCATGGCGATGGCTATTCGCTCCAAATCTTCTTCTTCCAGCTTATCACTTAGCCATTGGTCGCCGCCAGAAATTTGTTTGGGCTCTTGCGTCGGGATTGCTGTTATTGCTGGCGGCGTTGGCCGTGGTTCCTGATACAGGGGCGTCTTTTGACGGGGTTGTATCGCTTTAGTTTCAATTTGCCCAAGTCTTCCGGGGTCAGATCTCAGCACAATTTGATCACCAATAAAGGCGTGCCTGATCGGGCTGGTCGCAAATAAATTATCCATAGCATCCTGCACCGGCATTTTATTGGCCGAAGCATTGAGGTGGTAATCCATCGGCAACCGACTTGGACTATAGGTAAAATTGAGATCAAAACGCTGCTCCAGATCCACTAGTGCATCCCCTAAAGTAGTTTCCTGATAGTGGTAACTAACCTGAATACTACTTTGTTGCGCCCATGCGAAGCATGGCAGAACAAGCAGACATCCGATTTTTAACAGGTGTTTGTACAACATGGGGTCGTGGTTCTATTGACAAGCTTCTCCCGCAAAGCGGTAGATGCCTTTATTTTCATCCAATTGCAATTCCATCGAAAACTCAACAGCCTCCAAGAGGTCATTTAAGGCAATATTCTCGTACTTACCATTCAACAAACACTTCCCTAAACCTTCTGTGGCCAACTCAATGTCCACTTCGTAGTAGCGCTCCATTACTTTGATCGCTTCGGAGAGTGGTACATCTTCAAAATCCAGTTTTCCATCCTTCCAGGCAGTACTATTTTTCGCTTCTTCCTCTTTAGTAGCAATCGCAGCAGTTTCTTTAACAAATACTCCTTTATCACCGGGCAGTAACTCTACTTTCTGTGCGACTACCTCAGCATCAGGAGCTTTCGTTTGGGTTTCCAAAGCAACTTTTCCTTCCTTCACACTTACTTCTACCGACTCCTCTTCAGGATATGCTCGAATATTGAAGGAGGTGCCCAAAACAGTAGTAATGGCCTCTCCTGCATAAATCCGAAACGGCTGCAAGCTGTCCGTCGCCACATCAAAGAAAGCTTCTCCTTCCAACTGTACCCGGCGTTCGCCGTTTACTTCTTCATAGGTCAGATAAGTATTTTCATTGAGCCATATCGAAGTGCCGTCTGGCAAAGTCAGCTCCGACTGCTCATCATTCAAGGTACTGGCAATGACCGCCGTATTACCCGAAGGTTGCAACGTCCACCAGCCAGCAACGAGCAACAAAGCTATCGCCGCCGCTGCCATCCATCGACGGTAGTTGAAGGAAACGATAATTCCTTTCTCTGAGCCTTTCGCCGCTGTAACGGGTGTATCGGTTAACCTTGCGTCTACTTTTTCCCAAGTATTAGCTTTTTGCGCTGAAAAGTCAGGATAAGCCATTTGAGCTGTCAAATCCCACAGTGTAACCGCATTATCAAAGAACTTTTGACCTTCAGAAGAATCTGCTACCCATGCCAACAACTCCTCCTGCTCAGCAGCAGCAATATTGCCACTGAGATAAGCTGCCATCAACTCCTCGGCCCGGGTATTTTTCATAATTCTTTCCCTTTGTCAATGTTAGGATGTGGGTACGCTTTACTCCCCCCTATTCCCAATGAATATTTTTTTAAAAAAAACTAAATAGCTCCCTTAAACTGCTAAGTAGCAACATAAAAAGTAAAGATAAGGCTTTACCATGGTATTAAGGTTCCAAGCCTATACTGTTAAAAGGTTTTTAAAAAAGTGGTAAACAGATGCCTCTTTAATTATCTTACCTTATCATTATTGTATCGAAATGGTTACTCTTGTCTTTCTTGAGCAATCAACTCTAAAAATCACTGACCTTGGCTTTACCTCCCTTTAGTTGCCAGTACACTCCTGGATTCGCCGCTATTTTGCATCAGCTGGGCATCAGTTTAGCCCTTAGCACTTACCAGGCTGGCAAAGTGATCTTACTAAGTCCGAAGAATAAACAAAGCATTGTGCAACTACCCCGTTCTTTTGGCAAAGCGATGGGCATCGCGCTTCATGAAGACCGAATGGCCATTGCAACAAAGGACGAGGTAATTGTCTTACGCAATTCACCAGCATTAGCACATCACTACCCTGCAAAGCCCGCCATTTACGACAATATGTTTATGCCTCGCGCTAATTTTTATACAGGAGCGCTAGATATTCACGACCTGGAATTTGGCAAAGGAGGGCTTTTCGCCGTCAATACTTTTTTCTCTTGTCTATGTAAAATTGACGCCAACTACAATTTTACACCGATCTGGCAGCCTCCTTTTATCAGCAAACTGGCAGCAGAGGACCGTTGCCACCTCAACGGCATGGCCATGAAAGATGGACAACCAGCCTACGCTACGGCTTTTAACCAAGGCGACACCCCCAAAAGCTGGCGACCAACCGTCACAACCAGCGGCATTGTGATGGAAGTCCCTTCTGGAAAGGTCATTGCATCTGGCTTAGCTATGCCGCACTCCCCTCGTTTATATCCCGAAGGGCTTTTCGTACTCCTTTCAGCAGCAGGTACGCTTTTAAAGATAAATCCAGCAAGCGGGGAAACTACGACGGTTTTTCAACATCCCGGCTTCCTCAGAGGCATGGATCGCCATGGCGATTACCTCTTTATTGGAGTAAGTAAAATTAGAGCCAGCTCGAAAACCTTTGCTAAAATTGACGATAAATTCAAAAAATCTCCGGCAGGAATACTTGTTGTCCATCTACCCAGCGGGAAGCTAATTGGCCAATTGGCCTACCAAGAATCCGTAGAGGAAATTTACGACATCAAGGTCCTTCCCGGTATGTTACGCCCGAATATAATGAGCACTTTACAGGACGATCACAAGCGAGGTTTGGCCACACCCTTCGCTACCTATTGGGGACAAAAAACAGAAAAAGATTAAGAACCTATTTAAAATCCCCTCAATCGGCTGCGCTTGCCAAACTTTGCGCTGCTTTACGCTAAAAATGCTCGCCGATGCTTCCGGCATCGATTCCACTTTTTGCCTTAATCAGCATAAAATTTGGTGGCACTCGCTCGATCATATAAATTTAAACAGGCTCTAAACCTTCTCTGACATTTTTCATTACTAAAACTTTATTTACATGTACCAAAGAAAACAACAAACTTCAACGACCCGCCGGCAGTGGCGCTACCTGAGCAGCCGGGTAAGGCAATGGGTCAAAGATGGCAGTTTTGCTAATTTCACTTCTACAAAGCAAGCATTCTTGCGCGGCCGTCTACGGCAATTGTTTCAGCAAATGTTGCGATTGGAAAAAGTTAGCAGCTTGCGCAAAGCCCTCGGTGGCGCCATTCTTTTGCTGGGCTTAGGAGCTACACCTGCACAAGCTCAAGTAAATTTCGCACCATTAGAAGAAAACCCATTCGGGTTGATGACGCACGATGAAATTCGCTTCGAAACCCTCGCCGACATTGATGGGGACGGGGACCTAGATATTGTCAGTGTAAGCTATACTGATGATGGAGGGTATGAGGACAACCAAATTCTGGAATTTCGTGAAAATCAAAGCACTAATGATGGTACCCTCGCCAATTTCACGAAGCCTGTATCTGACGCATTTGGGATAATACTTCCAAGTCTTGAAGATGGTAACATGATCAACCCAGTCCTTGCCGACCTAGATGGGGATGGGGACCTAGATCTTCTCATTGGCTCCTATATCTATGGAGAAAATACTGATGGCGGCATTTTCTACTTCCAAAATACAGGGGATGCCCAAAATCCAGTTTTTGGAGAACCACAAATCAATCCTTTCGGGATGGACAGTGATGGTTCTACTGCTTTCACCCCTAAACTGGCAGATATTGATGGTGACGGAGACCTCGATTTATTCAGTATTTTTTACGACTACAGTGAATATATTGAAGAAAATGGCATCATGTTCCAAGAAAACACGGGTACTGCTACCGCTCCTGCTTTTGGTGCAGTACAACGGGATATTTTTGGACTACCAACTTCTTTTGAAAATATCATCTTTCTAGAATTTGGCGACCTGGACAACGACGGCGATGTAGATATCCTCGCAGGTTCTCCATATTACGACTACTATGATTATAGTGTTTCTTACCAATACTATGAAAATACAGGAACCGCAACTGGCCCCTCTTTTGCAGATGTAGCTATTGATCCGTTTGGACTAGAACCGCAATCAGCCTTGTTCCTCTGGCCTATGCTGGGTGACTTAGATAATGACGGCGATTTAGACGTTCTTACAGGAGCTACCTACAATGAATTTACAGAGGTCGCAGGTTGGGGCTATCAAGAAAACCTACTCCTAAATGTCGCTGTTGAGGAACTTGCCGATGAGTTTACTCAAATTGAGGTATTCCCTACCGTAAGTCAAGGAGTATATAATTTGCAAATCCGTACAGAAGAGTCTCCTTTAGCGGTAACGCTCAAAGTATTTAACACCAACGGCCAGCTGTTACAGCAACAAGACTATCCGGCTACCACCCAGCTGGACGAGCAATTACAGCTTGACAGCTACCCTGCCGGCACCTACTATTTGAAGCTACAAAGCGAACAAAAACAATGGACAGGCAAGGTGATTAAGCAGTAATTTTTCTAAGTCGGAAGTCAGCATTGAGGAATCGGAAATAGTGCTAATTACTCCAGATATCCATAGCTGACTTTCGACTTCTTCTATTCCTGTAGCCTTATTTGGTGTTCTAACAAAACAGTATCCACCGCTTGGTGAAAAGCGGTTAAGTCTTGATAATTACTCAACACCACCTTTACTCCTTCCCGGAGCAGTACCTCTTCATCGCCCTGACGACGCAAGCCAATCAGCGGCAAGTTCATTTGCTTCGTCGTCGTAACATCCCAGATGGCATCTCCTATATAAACGACATGGCTGATTTCGTGTGCAGCACACGCCAAATCAATCGCTGCCTGTAGTATATGATCGCGCTGCTCCATCCCATCCGCATAAGCAGCATAAGGAGGTGCTGGATGAATCCCTATATGCTGCAACTTCACCTGCGCTGGTGCCCGCCAACCTCCTGTAGCAATACCTAATACAAAGCGATCATCTTGCTCCAGCTGCCGCCAACAATCACGCGCGCCGGGTACTTCCTGAAAAGCTTCCGGTTGTTTTTTACGCTCGGCTTGTAAGCGGCTCACGTAATGATCTTCAAAAGCCTGCCGCTCTTCACCTGTAGCCATCCGCTGAAAATGACGAGTAAAGACGGTCCTAAAAATAACGTGATCGGTCACATGCGGGTATTGCCGCCAGTCGATACTGGGAAAGGGTTGGCCAAAGACCTCTTGGTAGCTTTCAGCAAAACATTGGCTGTCAACAGAATTAGAAAAAAGAAGGGTTCCATCTATATCAAAAAGGAGAAATGTCTTCACTGGCTTTGTTGCTTTGGAGGTAGGAATTAAATAATCATTGATAAAGCTACGATAGGGCTTTATGGTTGGACAAAAATAGTGGTTCTGAAAAATTCTCCCGATCTTTCCTCTTCACCAAGGGAATAAATCGTTCAATCATGCCTTCTATCTATCTTATCATGGGCGTTTCCGGTAGCGGAAAAAGCACCATTGGCCAAGCCCTAAGTACACGTACTCACCTCCCCTTTTTCGATGCTGATGATTTCCACCCCCAAGCCAATGTCGCCAAAATGGCTGCTGGCCAAGCCCTCAATGATGACGACCGCCAGCCATGGTTGGAGACCCTGTCGGCATTGCTCAAAAAACAAAGTCAAAATGGAGAAGGTGCTGTTTTGGCCTGTTCAGCACTCAAAGCCAGCTACCGCAATACCCTTGAACAAGACCTCACGCCCCCTCCTTTAGTCGTTTACCTCAAGGGGAGCCCCGAGTTGATCGCAGCTCGGATGCAAGCCCGCAGCGGGCATTTTATGCCACCTACCCTACTCGCCTCTCAATTTGCAGCATTGGAAGAACCCCACGATGCACTCATCGTCTCCATTGATCAAAGCATCGATCAAATTGTTGATGATATCCTGGCTGGTGCTTAGGAACAGCACAAAAATGGCTCACCTCATTTGTAAACAGTTCTTAGTGCCTTTAATTTTCGTAATTTCCGTTCTTTTTGATTAGACTACTCCTTTATGACTCCCCAATTGTTCATTGCCATTTTTTTCAGCATTGCGCTGCTGCTGCTTCTCGTCCTGCAATTTCGGCTCAACGCCTTTTTGGCTTTACTGATTGCCAGCATTGGTTTTGGTCTTTCAGCAGGTATTCCTACTGCCGAAATCATTACCAATATTACCACTGGCATGGGCGGCACCTTGGGCTTTGTGGCTACCATTGTAGGCTTAGGTGCCATTCTTGGAGCGGTCTTAGAGCATTCCGGTGGCAGTCAAGCACTGGCCCGGTTTCTACTTTCAAGCCTGGGCGAAAAACGGGCTTCCTTAGCGTTTGTCCTTACGGGATTTCTGGTCGCTATCCCCGTTTTTTTCGATGTAGCTTTTGTTCTTCTAGTGCCACTGGTTTACGCCTTGGGCCGGCGCACCGGGCGTTCATTACTCCACTTCGGTATTCCTTTGTTGGCTGGTTTGGCCACCACGCACGCCTTCATACCGCCCACGCCCGGCCCCATTGCCGTTGCTGATATTTTGCAAGCCGAACTCGGCTGGGTCATTATGCTTGGCTTTGCAGTAGGCATCCCCACCGTTACCATAGCAGGACTCTGGTGGGGAAAGCGAGTAGGTGACAAATTTTTCATTGCAGCCCCTCCGCTCGATGGGCCTGAACTGGGGGACACACAATTACCACCCATCAAACTTATTCTTACCCTTATTCTATTGCCAATCATTTTGATCCTGGGCAACACCCTTACGACAATGCTGACCAAGGCAGATGTCTTGGCCTCCACCATGCTCACCGATGGCATCATCTTTCTGGGGCATCCCTATGTGGCGCTGTTGTTGTCGTGTCTACTAGCACTTTACTACCTTGGAACCAAGCGGGGACTGGACAGCAAAGCACTGCAAAGCCTGGCCACCAAAGCATTGGCTCCAGCAGGGGCTATCATCCTCATCACCGGTGCTGGCGGGGTTTACAAACAAATGTTGGTGACTAGTGGCGCGGGTGCCTCTCTCGCCGAGGTTTTCCTACAATTTCAGTTGCTTCCACCATTATTGGCTTTCCTCTTGGCAGCACTTATCCGCATTCTCCAAGGGTCGGCAACCGTTGCTATGATTACGGCTGCGGGTTTGCTGGCACCTGCTCTCCCAACATTGGGGTTGAGCCCACCTCAATTAGCACTATTGGTACTGAGCATTGCCGCCGGAGCAAGCACGCTCTCTCACGTCAATGACAGCGGCTTCTGGCTGGTAAAAGAATACCTGCACATGGACGAAGCAACGACGCTACGGAGTTGGTCGATGATGACCGTGTTGCTTTCTTTGACAGCACTGGTGGTCATTGTGGTTCTTTATCCAATGGTGTAATTAAGAAATCGGAAGTTGGGATTGAGAAATCCCCACACATCCGTACAAAAACACACCCCGTGCCCAATCGTACCAATACGATCATACGGCTAGCCCTCATTTGTATAAATACATTCATGCAGACACACCACTCTTTCAACGACAAACTTGCTGCTGGCTCCACCCCCATTTCCCTGTACGCTCAAAAGTCGTACATCTCCTATATAGCTAGATAAAAAATCTACTACCTTTACCGCTCGTCAATTCACCATTCATGGATCTTCTGCTTTACGCTCCCGAATACCGGCCCAATATGTCTTCGATGATTCGTTCTGCGGAGTTTTTCGGGTTCAAGCGTATCTATATTTACGATCAAAACAGTTTGCTTACTCCGCCAGACAATAAGAAAGGGCGGGCCAACATGGAGCACATGGCCAGGGTGTGGACTGCCGGGGCGGTCAATCACATTGAAATTATAATACTGGAAGACCCCATTGATTTTTTGCAAAATTATGCTGGCAGAAAAGTAGGTACCCTCGTCAATGAGCAGGCCCAACACTTGAATGACTTTAGCTGGCAGGCCGAGGATCTCATCCTTTTTGGCAGCGAAAAAGACGGCCTGCCGGAAGAAGTCATCCAATCCTTAGACGCCACCGTCTATATCCCCAGTTTCGGACATACTGACTGCCTCAATGTAGCCGTAAGCTTTGGCATCGTAGTAGAAAAAGCAATGCAGCATCACCAGAGATGATGTACTTCTGCCTTTATGTATTCCTCATAAATTGCGTTCATCGCACTCACCTGTGCAGAACTCAGTGGAGGTTGATCGTAAACAGAGAAATTGGAAGCCAAGTGCGCCAATTTAGAGGCGCCCGGAATAACGCAACTCACCTCCGGGTGGGTCAGTATCCACTGTAATGCGATAGGTGCCAGATTTTCTTCCTCAGGAAACAAGGCTTTCAACTTTGACACAGCAGCCAATCCTAAGGCATAGTTGACGCCAGAAAAAGTCTCTCCTTTATCAAAACCGGCACCATCTCGGTTGAAATGGCGGTGGTCGTCTTTCTCAAATGTGGTACCCTCGTGATAAAGCCCAGTGAGTAAACCACTCGCCAAGGGTACGCGTACGATGATACCTACATCTCGTTTCTTTGCTTCCTGGAAGAACAATTCCATTGGGCGCTGCCGAAAAAGATTGAAGATAATTTGTACCGTGCTTACGTTTGGAAACTCAATTGCTTTGAGGCCTTGCTCTACCTTTTCTACGCTTACGCCCAGGTGCAATATTTTCCCTTGCTCCTTCAGTCGTTCAAAGGTTTCGAATATTTCCGGGCGGTAATACACCTCTGTGGGCGGGCAATGCAGTTGAATCAAATCCAGGCATTCCAGTCCTGTTCGGCGCAAGCTATCTTCCACAAACTTCACCAACACTTCTGGCTGGTACCCCTCGTTGGTATGCGGATTGATCTGCCGACCACATTTGGTAGCAACGTAGATACGCTCGGAACGTTGGCGCACTACTCTGCCAACCGCCGTTTCGCTCATACCGTTTTCATAAACATCAGCGGTATCAATAAAATTGACACCCGCATCAATGGCTGCATTGAGGATTTCATCAGCATTTTTATCATCAAAACCACTTCCCCACTTTCCTCCAACCTGCCAGGTGCCCAGCGAAAGTTCAGAAATTTCAAAACCTGTTTTTCCTAATATTCGATACTGCATGGTAAGACGGACTTTTTTTATTCTTTGACGAAGGTAAGGTTACTAGTGGGCGAAATCAAAGAAACCCTCAATTAGACGATAGGCCGCTGCTAATAAGATGTACAAAGGAACTACACTGAAAAGTATAGCGGTGAATATTTGCGTTTTTAGATTCCTAATTTTTAGAAGACCACGAACACTAAAAATCAATAGTGTGAAGTAAATAGGAATAAATACATTCCAGTTATAAAAGCCTTTTAAAACCCTTGCACATGGTTCTTTAAGCTGTTCTCCTCCTGGGTTAATCATAATTAACACAAAAACCACGAACACCAAGACACTATTTTCAGAAGGTTTCTTGTTCATGACAACGCTTTATAATTTGAACTAATTATTCATCTACCTGTAGCCTGCACTAGCGCAGAGGCAATCTCCCTTACTCCATCATCCCCTCATCCTTCCAAGTCACTAGTACAGCAATCTGTGCCCTCGTCAATGGCGCCTGCCGCATTTTGTAAGGCATGAATTTTCGATTACTGGGCTCCAACTGCACTCGAAACAATATATCATCAATCTTCTCCTTGGCCAGTTCGTAAGTATGGAGTTGACGTTTCTTACTTACCCTTTCACCATGACAAGAAAGGCAATGAACCTCAAAAATGGGAAGAATATGCTGCTGGTAAGTAACAAGAACAAGCTCAGGATCAGAATTTGACAACAGCGGCGCAGTGTTACTCAATGAAAAAGTAGCTATCCCAAGGGTGATAATAAACAGTATTTTTTTCATAAAAGAAACCTAATTCATCCTCAACAAAAAGCGCTCTATCTGACGACGATGCCGCAAGATGTGAACAATGGCATGCTCCATAAGTTGCTCTACATCATATATCTGCCCCCAGCTTACTTTGATTTTCTTATCAGCGTCTTTTTCCTCCAATTGTAAATTGGGATAATCGGCAAAAAGCTGTTCATTGTAAGCGAACATCCGCTGTAGGTCTTCCTGGTAAGCAGCTATCGTATTCTGCGTTTTCCGTTCCATGTACGCCAGTTCTTCTCCCTCGTTTTTCCTGATCGCAATCGCATAACCATACCCTGCACGCACTACATGGGTAAGTATGGTTTGTATAGAGCGGCAATCAGGATCATCGGTGTGCGGGTCTACTATACGTACCAATTGATCATTCGCAACGGTAACTATGAGCGCTTGTAACTCATTCAAGGCACGTTCGTATTCATCTAACAAGGCACCAACTGCACCATTATCTCGGTAAATTTTCTTCATGATTCTTAGCTTTTTTCCGCTTCCATTATTTTCTTCATTTCCACCATGACCATTTCCCAGCCCTGGCGAATATGTGCCAGGCGTTCCTTATTACCATCAAAGGTCTCATTAATAATAGTTAGTTCGGTAAAGCCTTCCTTTTCTTTCAGGTGATAACTTACGTGAATGTAATTTTCAGGCACATCCTCCAAACCAAAATTCGGATCAAACGTGGAGTATTTTAAAGAACGCCCCGGCTGAATAGCCAATACATTTCCTTTCTGGTAAGCATCATACCCTTGGTAATTCCCCTGCCAAATTACAGAGCTACCCATTGCCCAAGTCGATTTCACTTCACAGTTAAACATGTACTGCTTGGTGTAAACAGATTCCGTCAATAAACGCCAGCTTTTTTCAATGGTGGCAGGTAAATCTATTTGTTGTTGAATACTTTGCTGTTGCATAATTTAAAATTTTCCCGCAAGGTAGACAGGTGTATTGACAAGGGTATGTCAACATCTTTAACGAGCATGATAATAATCTTTCAAGACGAAATCTTCGTGAGGAGCAAAAATCATCTCGGTGGTTTTCAACTGCTGGATTCTGTCCAATCTAAATTCGCGGATATCCTCCCGTAATTGGCAAAAAGCGAGCAAATACCAAGCCTGTTCGGTAAAACTTAGCGCGAGCGGTTCCACCCGCCGCTGGGTCAGTTGCTCCGATGCTGCTACGTAGGTAAGTTCTATAACCAACCTGGCAGTTATTGCTTTTTGCAAATCGGCCAACCAATAACTCGACGCCTGATTTTCACGTGGTACAGAAGGTGTTATTCGTTGTTCTAAGACAGCTATTTTCTCTTTCTGGGTGGTCCCAAGTACCGCTTTAACTTTGAATATTGCTGATTGATAATCTCGCCGCAAAGACTGATCCCCCTGTTGTTGTACCCACTGATCTACCAAAACCACTGCATTGGCTTCTTCTTCCGTAAAACTTACCGGAGGCAAGCGGTAGCCTTCTACCAAAAAATAGCCTACTCCTTCTTGCGCACCTATCGGTACGCCCGCTTCTTGCAAGGTTTTGATATCGCGATAAACGGTGCGAAGACTCACGCCAAAACGATCAGCTATTTCTCGAGCTTTTACGACTCGCTTCGCTTGTAGTTGGGTAAGGATAGCCGTGAGGCGGGTGAGGCGACTCATACAAACTATACGCTTTTTGCCCGATACAAAACGGGTTTACTTGGGCTGGCATCAAGCTGCATACTCGTAATTTGGTGCTGAAGCAGGTACAGTCCGTCTTTTATAGCATCCTCCACAAAAACCAATTCAGTAATAGTAGCTCCCAGGCGGGTAGCATAGGGATATTGCCAAAAGGCTTTGTGCGCAGAGAGGGCACCACCATCCTCCTCGCGGTCCACTGAAGGGAGGTCTAACAAGAGGTGCTCTACCCCATAATCCACCAACAGCTGGGCCGCATCTGCTGCCAAATAAGGGGGATTGGTCCCGGAATAATTACGCTCCAGTTTTTGGTCGTCGTTGGGCAACGTCCGGATGACTACGGCGGCGGTCTCTCCTGGGCGCAGTACTTCTGCCAGTTGATCTCGCTCAATTACGCGGTCGCCATCTTCCAGTTTACGAGGATAGATGCTTATCAAACGAGCGGAATGGTGGTATTTTTCCAGACAGTTACTCAGATAGTAGGGCTCCTTGCTGATGTGGCCTACGCATTCGGTGTGCGTTCCGTTGCCGTGGGGGTTGAGGCGTATGTTCTTGAAGTTTACCAAGCCCCCCTCGGCGGTAGACCCCACAAAATCGCCCGCTTTCACGGGAGAGCTCTCCGCTAGTGGCGCGTAAAAACAATTTGGCCCACGCCCATCAAAACGCAATGGGATACTGATATCCAAAGGCTGAGCAAGGTCTGCTGTAAAGGCTTTTCCGCTTATTTGAAATTGCGCATTCATAGTGGTCTTCTTTGATTATATCCAATCATAGCTGTGCTTGGTGAGTTCATGCTCTACCTCCCCCGTATGCTTGGTACTGTGGGGTTCTACTAACATCAGGTGTACTTCCTGACCATCTTTGGTGCGTGGGCGATGCTCTACACCTGCAGGTACGACGACCATATCACCAGGCCCTAATTCCACTGTATGCTCGGGAAAATCGATGTACAACTCTCCTTTGATGATGTAAAACATCTCGTCTTCCTGCGCATGGTTATGCCAGACGAAATCGCCTTGAATTTTCGCCAATTTCACCTGCTGTCCATTTAGTTCAGCAATAACTTTTGGCGTCCATTGTTCCTTGAATAAGGATAATTTCTGCTGGAGGTTGATTTTCTTCATTGGTCGGAGGATTTGGTTACTTACAAAAGTAACATATAAATTAGAGCTTGGTGAGAACTTCAACTCTCTCAACAAATACTAATCATTCCTTGTATCCTGCCCCCAATTGAGCTTACCCCTGAGAGTATCAAGGAAATCAATATCCTGCAAATTGACCAACCGTACACCGAAGCCATTTTTACGAACGGCCAACTGATGAGCAGCCGTAATGGTCTCGAAGCGGGAATCTAATGTACAGAGGAAATTTTCGGCACGCCCCTCTATTTCAAAAGAGATAACAGCATCGTCACTCATCACTATTGGACGTACATTGAGATTGTGCGGTGCCACAGGCGTAATAATAAAGTTACCAGAACCAGGAAAAATGATAGGACCTCCACAGCTAAGATTATAGCCTGTCGACCCTGTAGGCGTAGCCACAATAATACCATCAGCCCAATAAGAATTCAGGTAGGCACCATTGATATAAGTATGAATAATAATCATACTGGAAGTATCCCGCTTAAGGATCGTAAAATCATTTAGCGCATAAGGCATATCGTCAAAAAGAGGCAAATTGGATTCTAAGTATAAAGTCCGCCTTTCTTCAATCCGATACATTCCACGCTGAAGCTTGGTAATCGCATCTCGGATAAGCTTTTTTTCAATTGTTGCCAAAAAACCAAGTCGCCCAAGATTAATTCCCAGCAATGGGGTTTTACTGTCTCTGACTTGGGTGATGGCCTCAAGGATGGTGCCATCGCCGCCTAAAGTAATACAGTAGTCGAAGTGTTTTACCGAAAAATCAACATATCCCTCAAAAACACCTACGTCTCGTTTAAATTCAATGACCCCTTGCAACATCTGTAAATAAGGGGCATACACGTAAGTATTGATTTGAAAATCAGCAAGGACATCGAAGAGCTCCTGGATATAAGGAACATCTTTTTGCTTCATTTTTTTACTAAATACGATGACTTGCATGGCCTTGGGGGCTTAATCTTCTCCGGTACGGAGCAAGGTGATCAAAATCCTTTCTATTCGTCTTTGGCTTATTTCCAAAACTTTAAAACGAAAACCTTCCAACAGCATTTCTCTGTCTTTTTTAGGCATTCTACCGAGGCGTTCCAAAAACAAGCCTCCTAACGACTCCGATTCCCCTTTGATTGTATCAAAAGAATCTGTATCAATGCCAATGATTCTACATACATCATTGAGGAGGGTTTTGCCTTCAAAAACGTAATTCAGGTCATCAATTTTTTGATAAACGACATCTGGTTCGTCATCAAATTCGTCTTGAATCTCTCCAATAATTTCTTCAAGAACATCCTCTAAAGTTACAATGCCTGAAGTACCGCCGTATTCATCAACGACAACAGCCATATGTAAGCGTTCTCGTTGAAAATCATTCAACAGGTCATTGATTTTTTTCGATTCAGGGATAAATAACACATTGGTACGAATGAGGTCCTGCCAGTTAAATTCGGCGGCTTCGTAGCGGTGCATCAAAAGATCTTTTACATAAAGGATACCGATTACATTATCAGCATCTTTTTCGTAAACAGGAAAACGGGAATATCCTGCGTCCTTAATCGTATCCAGCACTTCTGCATAATCAGCAGAATCGTTCAGTCCAATTACATCGACCCTGGCTTGCATTACCTGACGAACACTAACTTCGGGGAATTTGATGATTCGCTTAAGGATATCCAAATCCTGCTCACTATCTTCTTCCTGGGAAACAGTTAATTCTATGGCTTCGTCAATTTCCTGTTTACTGGTAAGCCCTACACTGGATTGTTTGCTAGCCAGGCGCTTCTCCATCCAGTGAGACCAATTGACCAGAAGATTACTCAGTCCAGCAAAAACCTGCATTAAGAGACTGAGGGCAAACGACATAATACGGGCCAACCGAATACTATTAAGGGTCGCGTATACTTTAGGCGTTACTTCGCCAAAAAGCACCAACATAGCGGTTATCCCTATAACTGTAATACTAAAATAGACGACAGTACCAATGCTCTCTGCCTGGTAGCTCTGCAAGAAGGCAAAGCTCTCTTGAAGGTTGGCTGCCCAAACCAAAGTACTTTCCTCTGGGATGATTTGCCTAATTACAATTTCAGCCAATAGTACTATCGCAATATTGATGAAATTATTACTAATAAGAATAGTAGCTAGTAATTTTTCGGGCTGAGTGAGCAACCAAAGTACACGGCGGCTATTACTCTGCTCTTCCTGTTCTAGGCGTTCCAGGTCATTGGGAGACAAGGAAAAGTAAGCGATTTCCGATCCGGAAACCAATGCGGAGCAGACAAGCATTACGAGCAAGCCTACAATACTTAAACTTATCTGCCATTGTGGACTAATCCACAGCAAAAAGTCTAACATTCCTAGAAGATGGATGATACTGTCCGGTTCGGGTTCCAATAGATTAACGTTAATCTAAAAAATCAGACGCTGCTGTATTAGAAAGGTAGGTCATCATCTGCGTCCATTTCTGGTGCAGGTGGTGTAGTCTGAGCCGGAGCACTCTCTTTAGCTGGAGCTACGCTTGTTGTGCTACTAGGCATTTCATCATCAGTAGATGGAAAATAACCGTTATTGCTATCTCCTCCTTCTCTACGGTTCAAAGCTCTGAAATAGCTCGCAACTACTTCGGTTGTTTTGCGATTATTACCGTCCTTATCCTGCCAAGTACGATGAGTCAGTTTGCCTTCCAGATAAACCTGTGACCCTTTAGATAGCTGGGTTTCGGCCCTTTCAGCCAGATTGCGCCAGACTACTACATCATGCCATTCTGTTTGGGTTTGCCATTCGCCAGTTTTGTCGCGATAATTTTCGTTGGTAGCAACTGAAAACTTGGCAACGACAGCACCATTTTCGAGGCGGCGAACTTCTGGATCACGCCCCAAATTTCCGATAAGGATAACCCGATTAACCATAGACTAGATAAGATATTGTTATTAAAATAAATATAGCGAATTATCATCGAAGTACCAACTGATGACTTTCGGGAAAGCAAATTTACTGCAATTTTCCGGCTTGATAAGATTAATTCCTTCCGGGAGCCTATCTGGACGGTTTCCAATGTACTTAAATTCCCAAAAATCGGCAATAATACGTTGATGTGTAAGCTCTTGCTTACGCGGCCCAAGCTTGCGAATCAGTTGTAAATTTTCGGCCAATAGCCAATCTGGCCAGCTTTGCTCCTCTAACAATTGGGAGAGTGTGTCAAGGGATGCCTTGGTTTCCACCAGAGGAAATTGATAAAGATTACGCCAAATATCCTTTGCTGTCCTTTTTTCAATCATCCTAAAATCAGGATGCTGAACCACCAGGTAATTGAAATAACGCGTGCTACGCTTGAGTTTTTTCACCTTTACTGGTCGTTCGGTAATTGTTCCATTAGCTAATCCCTGGCATTCCCTATTTAATGGACAAGCTTCACAAAGTGGTTTTTTCGGGGTGCATATTGTCGCTCCCATGTCCATCATTGCTTGATTATAGGTAGCTGCACTATCCTTGGGAAGCAACTCTTGGGCTAGTCCTGCAAAGTGTTTTATTCCTTGGCTAATATCAATTGGCGTCGCATCATCAAAAAAACGCGACAAGAGGCGGTACACATTCCCATCGACCACCGCATAGGGCAATTGAAACGCAAAAGAAGCAATAGCTGCAGCGGTGTAAGGCCCTACTCCCTTGAGGGCACGAATACGTTCGTAATCATCAGGGAAAACACCGCCATACTCCGTGTGAATAAATTTTGCGGCAGCGTGCAAATTGCGAGCGCGAGAATAATACCCCAAACCTTCCCACATTTTCATCACCTCATCTTCGGCTGCCCGTGCCAAATCACTTACCGTTGGGTAGCATTCACTGAATTTTTGAAAATATGGCGCACCTTGCTCTGCTCGAGTCTGCTGAAGAATAATTTCTGACAACCAAATCAGATAAGGATCCGTGATATGTTTCCAAGCCAAGGGCCGGCGTTCTGGTTCATACCAATCAAGTAGTGTACGCGTAAAAAAAGGAAAGGAGGAAGAAGCCATAAGGCGAATGTACAAATAAGCTGATTGAAAAGAAGGAGGAGCGTTTTCAAAATAAAAATGACGACAGCAAAAACTTGTTTTGCCGCCGTCATTTCTTGGGGTTATCAAAAATGGAAAGTTATACTACTGTACCGCAATTTCTTTTTTGAAGAAATTGAGTTGTCCATAACTCCTCTTAATCTGTAATTTCAAATCCTTGCGAGCAAAGAAAATACGACTTTTCACTGTACCCAAAGGAAGCTCTAGGTAATCTGCTATCTCTTGGTACTTATAGCCTTGATAGTGCATGAGGAAAGGAATGCGAATGCTCTCGTCTAGTTTATCTATCATTCGGGTAAGCTCTTTCATCATTATGCTACTTTCAGCCTTATTATCAATAGCGTTATCTCCAGAATTGATGTAATACTGGTTATCGGTAGAGTCCATGATGGTATTGGCCTTTACCTTCTTACGATAATTATTAATGAAAATATTTTTCATAATCGTAAAAAGCCAGGCCTTTAAATTGGTGCCTGTACGAAATTTCTCCCGATTAGTAATTGCCCGATAAGCGGTCTCTTGATACAGGTCACGCGCATCCTCATTATTCTTGGTCAAACTGTATGCAAAAGAATGCAGGAGGCTAGCCATTTGGTTGAGACGGTCATTGAATTCGATGCTGGACATAATTAGAGGCTTCTAGTTAGGATTATTAGAACTAAACAGTTGCTTTCTGTTGTTGAATCAAATTTACGCTAAGTTTAAACAAAAACCAAGTCAAAAGGCAACAAATCTTTCAAAACCAAGCAATCATATTGTCAAAACAAATGCAAAAATAAGCATTAATAACTGAAAATCAGATACATACACTCAAAATCAATGTATTTACATTTATTTATTTATTTCAATAAAAAATGAAAGAAGATGAATTTTGTTTAGCATTACACCTGCAATACCTACTGCTTTGTTAAACAAAACACTTAAACACCTGCCTTTTAGAAAAGAAAGAAACCTTAATAGCGGTAGACTCCAGCTATTTTTGTGCTTTAGCAATCAACAAAACAGCTATTGCTCCAAAGAGAATATTGGGCAACCAAACACTTATGACCACAGGTAAAGCATTCCCTGCTGCAAAAACGGAGGAAAACCGGGATAGAATAAGAAACAGTGCTCCCAGTAATATACCAACCGCTAAATGTATCCCCAGTCCTCCGCGCACTTTTCGGGCAGCAATAGCCACGCCGATCAAGGTAAGAATGAGCACGGTGATAGGCTCAGCTGTTCGCCGCCATAGCTCCGCTTCGTATTTTGCCGTGTTACCTACGCCGCGCGCCCTTTGTTTATCGATATAACTGGAAAGTTCAACCGTCGTCATCATCTCATGCTGCTCTTTATATTCAATAAAGTCAGCAGGCTGCATATTTAACACTGTATCCATTTGCTCTCCCTGGCCAGAAACGATGGTTTCTTTGAGGCCGTCAAAGGTTCGAACCTCATAATTGACCAAGCGCCATTTATCTGGTGGCCCCAACCACTCTGCACTCGAAGCCTTTAGTAGATAAACAAGTTCATGGTTTTCAAATCGTTCCAGGCGGAAGCCGCGAATAGTGCTATCTCTTTTGCGCCAGAAATTAACGTAAGCCTTCGTTTCCGGGTCAAGAAACATGTGGATATTGCGTTGTTTACCTTGATCACGGTTAGGATCAAAGTATTTGCGTTCCAGTTTCAGCCGTGTTTTTGTACCCTCTGGGATAAAGTAGTGAGTCCCTAACGCATGAATGATGGCAATAAAAATTGCACCAATCATATAGGGCCGCAAAAGACGTCGAAAGCTGACCCCTGCATTGAAGATGCTCAGGATTTCCGAATTATTCGCCAGTCGCGACGTAAAGAAAACCACAGAAATCAGAGTAAATAAAGGAAAGAGTAATCCATATATAAAAATGACAAAATTGGGAAAGTAGCCAAAAATGATCTCCGACTTGGTAATATCTGACTCGATAAACTTCTCTACTTTTTCACTAAAATCAATGATTACTGTGATCATCGTAAAGATCAACACGGTAAAGAAAAAAGTAGAAAGAAACTTCTTCAGTATGTACCAGTCTATTAATTTCATAATCTCGTTTGCAGCTTCGGCACCATTTCCTCTTTCCAACGTGCGAAATCACCGCTTTGTATATGCGTACGCGCCTCTTTAACCAACCACAAGAAGAAAGATAAATTGTGTATGGATGCCAATTGCCCACCAAGCATTTCACCACTGTGGATCAAATGGCGTAAAAAGGCCTTGGTATGGTAGCGACTGGTAGCACAGGGGCCATCTTCATCGATAGGACTGTGATCATCTTTCCATTTCAAATTCTTGATATTCATCACGCCATGGCGGGTATAGATCATACCATGCCGGGCGTTCCGAGTGGGCAATACACAGTCAAACATATCTACGCCCAGCGCAATGCACTCCAACAGATTCACGGGGGTGCCTACGCCCATCAGGTAGCGCGGTTTACCAGCGGGCAGAATATCGCAGCACAATTCCGTGATACGGTACATTTCATCCGACTTCTCCCCTACCGACAATCCTCCGATGGCATTACCTGGCATATCGTAACTGGCTACAGTTTCAGCACTTGCTCGCCGTAAATCTTCAAACGTACTGCCCTGCACAATCGGGAACAAATTTTGGGTATACCCATACTTGTCCGGCGTCGCTTGAAAATGATCAACACAACGCTTTAGCCAACGATTGGTCAGCCCCAAAGAATCCTTGGCATAACGATACTCACAAGGGTGTGGGGGGCATTCATCAAAAGCCATAATAATATCTCCACCAATACTCCGCTGGATATCCATAGCACGCTCGGGCGTGAAGACGTGCTTTGAACCATCAATATGCGATTGAAAAGTAACCCCCTTCTCCTCTATCTTTCGGCGATGTGCCAAAGAATATACCTGATAACCACCGCTGTCGGTAAGGATTGGGCCTTGCCAGCCATTAAACTTGTGCAAGCCTCCGGCGTTTTCCAATACTTCTGTACCAGGGCGCAGGTACAAATGGTAAGTATTTCCCAGGATGATCTGGGCTTTGACATCATCACGCAGCTCGTGGGCGTGCACTCCTTTTACAGAGCCTACCGTCCCGACAGGCATAAAAATCGGTGTTTCGATCTCCCCGTGGTCGGTGGTGATCGTTCCTGCCCGGGCTTTGGAGCCTGGGTCTGTATGTTCCAGCTTAAATTGTAATCGTGCCATAAGTCAAATTCGGGCAGCAAAGGTATTGAAAGTATGGGAATAAGGGCAGGAAATAAAGCTTCAGCTTGCTATTGCAAGTTAAAAATGATATTTTGGTTCATAAAAGAACTAAAATGGTTCACTTTTGGTTCTATTAATAAAGATCAGAGAAATGAAATCAATTACTATCCATAATCTTGACACCGTAATTGCTCAAAAAATTCAGCAATTGGCCAGTGAAATGGGATTAAGCCAGAATAAACTCATCAAGAGGCTGTTAAGACAATCCCTAGGTTTGAGCGATGCTCCTCCTCCAATGAATGACTTTGAAAAATTCTGTGGCTACTGGTCCGAAGAAGAAGCAGAAAGTTTCATAGCAAACACCTCTACTTTCGACGCTATTGATACCGAGTTATGGGATTAACAAAAATAATTCTGGATACCAATGCCTACGCTGCTCTCATGAAGGGGGACCAAAAAGTACTCAAACTTATTAAAGAAGCTGAGGAGGTTATACTTCCTGCTTTTGTTATTGCTGAGTTATTGTTCGGCTTTAAAAAAGGAAACCAGACGGAAAGGAACCTCGACATTCTCGCGGACTTTGAAAATTATCCCAAGGTAAAAAGGCACTATCCTGGCGCTGAGACACTGCTGATTTTCGCCGAACTTATGCTCCAACTAAAAACTGCTGGTCGGCCAATACCTACCCACGATGTTTGGATAGCAGCTATCAGCATCGAGCAAGGCGGAACCTTGATAACTTACGATCGACACTTTGAACACATCATTGGCCTACGACGCTGGCAAGCGTATTGAAATCATTCTTCCTCTTGCCGCGCCAGGAACTTCAGAACCTGCTTGTAAAACTTCAACGAAGATTCCTCCAATTGATCCTCCTCGATGGTTAAGCCTGCAATAATCTCTAGCAATACGTTCATCCGGCCTTCCGTATCGTAAAACTTATTGATCACGGCCACCTTCCGGTCCTCAACGACACAATACCCTGAGTTGAAATTCCCTTTTTCGTATCGAATGGTATATTCGATCTCGCTGAAAAGTGTTTCCAGTTTTTTGAGGGTATGACGGGTATATTTCATATTACTTAACAAGTATTTAGTACCACAATATTACGAAAATTGTAAAGTTTTAAGATCGAACCTCAATAAGGTACCGTAACTTTACACTCTTAATTAAGTAATCAGATGATGAAAACAAACACGCTCCGCAACCATGTATATTGCCTTTTATTCCTGGCAGGACTATTAAGCGGGCCACAGGCATCCGCACAAACCTTCTCCGCCATGCTGGTTGGAGGCTTTAATCTTTCCCAAATCGATGGTGACAAGCTGGGAGGGTTCAATAAAATCGGCTTCAATACCGGAGCACGCGTCAGTGCTAAATTAAGCGACCGCTGGTCATTGAGCACGGAATTTCTTTACAGCCAGCAAGGAGCTAGTCGTGTGCCTACCGATGACATATCTTCACAATACGACAAAATTAGACTCAACTTTGTGGAAGTGCCATTGATGATCAATTTTTCCGACTGGAAAATTCTCGCCAGTGCTGGTGTAAGTTACAATCGGTTGATCAACTATGAGGTGATAAATGACGTGGGGTCTGATATTTCTGAACTGGAAGATTATCGGACAGATATTCCTTCAATCGTACTTGGAGCTACCTATATTTTTTCAGAAAAGCTTGCGCTCAATTTCCGATGGTCCAAGTATTTAAGCAGCTTAAAAGCGCCAGACAAGAACCCCAACACAGAAGATATCAAATTCATAGGTCGTAATCTCGGCGTTCGCCTCTATTATATTCTTTAGGCTTATCATATTGTCCCAAGTTGGATTCCCTATCTTTGGGGAAATGTAAATTACCTTATACTATGCGATTCATCTTTCTTTCTCTTTTACTGGCTAGCTTGCTTTTTTCACAGTGTCAATCCGGCACTACGGATCAAAACCAGGAAGAAGCTCAAACGGAAGTTGAAGCTCCTGCGACCACCGCTCCTGTCACTACTGAGACAACCACTTCTCCCTACCCTAGCATTACGCAGGAAAAGATGATGTACCTCTATGACAACTGCGACTATATTGATTTCGTTTTTTACACTACTAATTTTTCAATGAGTCAGAATGTACAGGGGGCTATCCGCACCACCTTGGGCACTATTTCTACTACGCCGGCTAAAATAGTCAGCTCCTGCCAACCTATAGGTCGTGTTTTCTTCCAGGTAGATGGCCAAAATGCCGAAGAGGCTGATCTGTTTTTCGGAGGTGCTTGCTTGTACTATCTCTTCCTCGAAAACGGCACCTACACCTATGGCAACCAAATGACCGAAGGTGGTTTTGGTTTTTACCAGAAAATTTTCCAGCAGGCTGCTGGACAGGGAGGACAGTAGGGAGTTTTAAAGCCGGAAGTCGGAGGGTCCGTCAGCTTATTTCTTCGCATCATGCACCATAATAAATGGCGGAAAAGTGTAAGGGTGTAAACGCTGGTAAGTCCATGAAGCAACGCCTTATTATCCTGTCAGACCTTTGGGGAATTGGTCGTTCACAATGGTGGCCCTATTACGAGCAACCTTTGCGGCAGCATTTTGAACTTGAATGGTATGATTGCTGCCAGCTTGGAGAGATAGATTTGAATAATTACAAGCAAGATCAACTTCATCAACAATTTCTGGAGGGCGGTATTGAAAGAGCTATAAATAATCTTTTAGTGACAGAAAGGCAACACGCTCCAGCACTTATCCTAGCTTTCAGCATCGGCGGCACCATTGGCTGGAAAGCCATACAAAAAGGGCTCTCTTGCGGGTATTTCTGCGCCGTTTCAGCGACCCGCTTACGCAAGGAAAAAGAAGTGTTTCCAATAAAGGGGAAATTGTACTACGGAGCCAATGATCCTTTCCGTCCGGATGAACATTGGAGCCAGCAACAAGTCAATTTGCCTTATGAATTACTACCCAACTATGGGCATGAAGCCTACACCAAGGCAGAGGTTGCGAAAACAATTGTTGACAAGCTTCTCCACCTTTAGGCATGAATGCCTAGATAGCGTTCAAAAAGGCTAATCGTACCAGTGCGATCATACTCTTCAGCATCAAAACCGGAAGTTGGAGATTACACCGCACCTCGCACTCA